>DKBI01000266.1 GCA_002451175.1 Betaproteobacteria bacterium UBA6904 | reverse complement strand
GCGCGCGCAGCGCACTGGGAGCGCACCACGCCGGACAAGGTCTTTCTGACGCAGCCGCACAGCGGCGGGCAGACGACCGACTACACCTGGCGCCAGGCGATGGACGAGGCGCGGCGCATGGCGACGCACCTTCTCGGCCTGAAGCTGCCGCCGCGCAGCCAGATCGCCATCGTCGGCAAGAACAGCGCCCACTGGGTCCTGGCGGATCTCGCGATCGCGATGGCGGGCCACGTGTCCGTGCCGCTGTATCCGACGCTGTCGGGCGACACCGCGCGCAAGATCCTCGAGCACAGCGAGTCGCGCCTGCTCTTCGTCGGCAAGCTCGACGACTGGCCCGCGATCCGCGCCGGCGTCCCGCAGGGCCTGCCGCTGATCGAGTTGCCGCTCGCGCCCGACACGGGCGCCCTGAAGTGGCAGGATGCGATCGCCGCGTCCGCGCCGCTTGCCGAAATTCCGCAGCGCGACCCGAAGGAACTGTCGACGATCATCTACACCTCCGGCACGACCGGAATGCCCAAGGGCGTGATGCTCGATTTCTCCGCCATGGTCGCGGGGATGGGCGCCGAAGAGTCGATCGAGGTCACGCCGGAGGACCGCTATCTTTCCTACCTGCCGCTGGCGCACAGCTACGAGCGCCGCTTCGGCGAGGGCCTCGGCATCTACCACGGCCTGCGGCTGTACTTTGCGGAATCGCTCGACACCTTCCTCGACGATCTGCAGCGCGCACGGCCCACGCTGTTCTGCTCGGTGCCGCGGCTGTGGATGAAGTTCCAGGCGGGCGTGCACGCGAAGGTTCCGCCGGAGAAGCTGCAGCGACTGCTGTCGATCCCGGTCGTCGGCTGGCTGGTGCGGCGCAAGATTCTCAAGGGGCTCGGTCTGGACCAGGCGCGGCTCGCGGGCTCCGGGGCGGCGCCGCTCGCGCCCGAGGTGATTCACTGGTACCGCCGTCTCGGGCTCGAGCTGATCGAGGGGTACGGCATGTCGGAGAATCATTCCTACTCGCACGTCTCGGAGGCGGGCAAGACCCGCGTCGGCTACGTCGGTCCCTCGTGTCCGGGCGTCGAGACGCGCATCAGCGAGGCGGGCGAGGTGCTGGTGAAGAGCCCCGGCATGATGATGGGCTACTACAAGGCGCCCGAGCTGACCGCGGAAGTGATCACCGAGGACGGATTCCTGCGCACCGGGGACCGCGGCGAGCTGGACGAGCAGGGCCGGCTGCGCATCACGGGGCGCGTGAAGGAGCTGTTCAAGACGAGCAAGGGGCGCTACATCGCCCCGGCGCCCATCGAGAACCGGCTGCTGGGCGCGGGGCTGCTCGAACAGTGCTGCGTCACGGGCGGTGCGTTCGCGCAGCCGTACGCGATCGCCGTTCTCGCCGAGAACCATCGCGCGCTGCTCGCTGCCGGGCGCGTCACGCGCGAGGCGCTGAGCCGCGAGGTCCAGGCGCTCCTCGAGCAGGTCAACCGCGAGCTCGAATCGCACGAGCACCTGCAATTCGTCGCCCTCGCGCGCGAGCCCTGGGCCACCGAGAACGGCCTGCTCACGCCGACGATGAAGATGCGCCGCGCCCAGATCGAGGCGCGCTACACGCCGCTCGCCGGCGGGTGGTACGCGGCCGGGCAGCGCGTGGTCTGGGAGTAGGCCCGCTCAGGCGACGTATTTCGCGATGTCGACCTCGTCGATCTGTTCCGGCTTGAGGAATTTCTCCGCGTAGCGGCGATAGACCCCCGAGCGCAGGAAGAGGTCGAACAGGTCCGGGTCGATGTGGCGATCCTTCTTGAAGAACGACAGGATCTTCACCGATTCGGACAGCGTCTTCGCCTTCTTGTAGGGCCGGTCCGACGCCGTGAGCGCCTCGAAGATGTCCGCGATCGCCGTGATGCGCGCCGGGACCGAGAGCTGCTCCTTGGTGAGCTTGCGCGGGTAGCCCGAACCGATGAGCGTTTCGTGGTGCGTGCCCGCGTACTCCGGCACGCGCCGCAGGTCCTTCGGGAACGGCATCGCCTCCAGCATGACGATGGTCTGGATGATGTGCTCGTTGATCTTGAAGCGCTCCTCCTCGGTGAGCGTGCCGCGGCCGATCGACAGGTTGTAGACCTCGCCGAAGTTGTAGAGGTGCTGCGGCACTTTCACCTGGAAGCCGTACTTCGGATCGAGCGCCTTGTCCACGCCGCGCGGCAGGATGTGGTGCGGCTGGTCGGCGAGCAGGGGCTCGCGCACCGGCCGGTCGGCGGCCGGCGTGCCCTCGTAGCGCTTCAACTCCTCGTGCGACAGTCCCAGCCGGTCGTCGAAGTGGCGCAGCCAGGTCTCGCCGGCGATCTTGCGCACCCGCTCCACCTTCTCGGGCGCCATGAATTCGCCGCCGATGTTGCATTCCGCGATGAAGGCGAAATCGTCGATCAGCTGCGCCTTGCGCGCGGCGAAGCCCTCGGCCGCCGCCGCGGGGTCGGTGCCCGTCGCCACGGCGTTGAGGCGCTCGATCTCGGCGTCGCGCAGCAGCACCTCGAAGCGGGTGCGGACCTCGTGGATGCGGTTGTAGATCGTCTCCAGCTTGGTGGCCTTGTCCACCACGTACTCGGGGGTGGTGACCTTGCCGCAGTCGTGCAGCCAGACGCCGATCTGGAATTCGCGCCACTCTTCCTCGGTCTCGAAGCGGAAGCCGGCGAGCGGCCCGCTGTCCACCTTGGCGGCCTCCTGGGCGAGCATGACGGCGAGCTCCGGGACGCGCTCGCAGTGGCCGCCGGTGTAGGGGCTCTTCGTGTCGATCGCGCCGGCGATGAGGCGGATCATGGAGTCCATCAGCGCCTTCTGCGCGTCGAGCAGGTTGAAGTTCTCCAGCGCGACGGCGGACTGCGAGGCGAGCGCCTCGACGAACCCGGCGATCTCCTTGGAGAAGGGGATGATCTGGCCGGTGTCCGGATCGAGCGCGTTGACGAACTGCAGCACGCCGGTCACCTCGCCCTTGCGCGGCGACATCGGCACGGTGAGCATCGAGACCGTCTTGTACCCGGACTCCTCCGCGAACTGCTTGGTGCCGGCCATGTCGAACCGCGTCTCGCGGTAGACGTCGTCGATGAACACCGTCTCGCCGTGCAGCGCCACGTAGATCGAGGCGAAGCTCTCGTTGGGCTTGCCCGTGTCGGGATCGGCGAGCGGGATCTCCATGCGCGGCAGCCCGATCTCGTTGGTGCGCAGGGCGAAGCGCAGCGTGCCGTGGTCGGTCTTCAGGTACATCGTCCCGGCGTCGCAGTTGCACAGCTCGCGGCCGCTGAACAGGATGTGCCGGAGCAGCTTGTCGCGGTCCCGCTCCTTGGACAGCAGCAGGCCGTTCTCGACCAGGCTGGCGAGCTTCTGCTCGGTGTAGCTGAGCGCCTTGGTGCGCGCGGCGAGCGTGTCCTTCATCACGGCGTGCGCGCGCCCCAGGGCGTCGACCTCGTACAGGATCGAATCGGGCGGCGCGACCTTGCCGGAGAAATCCAGTTTCGTGATGCGCTCGGAGTCCGCGGCGAGCGTCTGCAGCGCCGCGCCGACGCGCCGCGAGCCGACCACGGCGAGCGGCACCAGCAGGGCGAGGAACGCGAGGCTCGCGAGGATGACCTGGTTGCGCGCGGCCAGGATGGGCGCGGAAAATTCGCGCATGGGCGCGAACGCGCCGATGCGGAATTCGGCCCCCGGCGCCGGGCGGTAGACGAAGTTCGCCAGCACGTAGCGCTCGTCGCCTACCTGCGCGATGCGCGCCGCGTCGCCCGCGGCGCCGCGCTCCAGCAGCGCCGCGAGCAGCGGATTCGCGGTCTGCGCGACGGGCGTCAGCGGCGCGATGCCCTGCAGGCCGTACGCCCGCGACGGGCTGAACGCGGCGAGCACGCGATCGCTGCGGTCCATGACGATGATCGCGCCTTCGGGCGTCAGGGTGGTCTTGGCGAGAAATTCCTGCAGCCCGGCGAGACTCAGGTCCGTGGCGAAGACGCCGCGCTGGTTGCGCAGCGGGCTGGCGATCGTGATGCCGGTGTCCTTCGANNGGCGGCGCCGTACCACGGGCGCTGCGTGGGCCGGTAGCTCGTCGGCTCTTCGCGGCTGCCGATGCGCTCGCGCGTCGCCGACCAGAACTCGCGCAACTCCCGGCGCTCGCCGGGCGCGCTGGCGTCGATCCTGCGCAGGATGTAGGTCGTGCCCGGCGGCGCGCCGAACGCGCCGAGCAGCCGGTTGTCGCCGTGCGTGTTCACGACCTGCAGGAAGTCGTCGTTGTCCAGCCCGAAGTACACCGAATCGAGATTCGGCTCGCTCTCCAGGATGCCGATGAACGCCGACCGCAGATCGTCGTCGTTCAGGCGATGGCCTTCGGCGAAGCGCTCGGGCCGCGCGTGCGCCTGGGCGAGGACCTGACGGCCGGAAATCTCGATCAGGTTGCGCAGTCCCTGGGCGCCCGACTGGGCGATGAGCGTGAAGCGTTCCTTCGCGTTGTCCTCGGCCGTCTGGTTGAAGCGGCCGATGACGACCGCGAGCGAGACGGCGGTCAGCACGGTGACGAACGTCAGCAGGGCGGCGACGGCCCAGTGCTGGAAACGGAGCTTGAGGGTCGGCATGCGGAGAGGCTCCTGAAGGGTGCGGGCATGTTATCCGAAGCGCGAGCGCGCCGGTTCGCCAAGTGGCGCGACCGCCGGCCTTGCGAACGGCCGATCTGGTGTAAGCTTTTCCGCAACCCACGCAAGCCCCCGCCCGCATGTTCGACCAATTCGTCGGCACCAAGCCTGTCGAAGAGCGCCATCGTTTCGATGTGGCGCGGCTCGAGGCGTATCTCCGCGGCGCCATCGAGGGATTTCGCGGGCCGCTCGCGGTCGAGCAGTTCAAGGGCGGGCAGTCGAATCCCACCTATCGCCTGAGCGCCGGCGGCCGGCACTATGCGCTGCGCCGCAAGCCGCCGGGCAAGCTGCTGCCCTCGGCGCACGCGGTGGACCGCGAATACCGCGTCATCAAGGCGCTGCACGGCGTGGGTTTCCCGGTCGCGCGGCCCTACTGTCTGTGCGAGGACGACGGCGTCATCGGCACGGCGTTCTACGTCATGGATTGCGTCGAGGGGCGCGTGCTGTGGGATCAGGCGCTGCCCGGCTACGCGGCGGCGGAGCGGCGGGCGATCTGGGACGAGCTGAACCGCGTGATTGCGCTCCTGCACACGATCGACTATCAGGCCGTGGGGCTCGGCGATTTCGGCAAGCCCGGCAGCTACCTCGAGCGCCAGATCGGCCGCTGGACGAAGCAGTACCTCGCCTCGGAGACGCAGAAGATCGAGGCGATGGACAACNNACCGAGCCGCGCATCCTGGCCGTGCTCGACTGGGAACTGTCCACGCTCGGGCACCCGCTCGCCGATTTCGCCTACCACTGCATGAGCTGGCACATCCCGCCGGGACAGTTCCGCGGCATCGCGGGGCTCGATCTCGAGGCCCTCGGCATACCGTCGGAAGAGCGCTACATCGAGAGCTACTGCCGCCGCACCGGCCGCAGTGGCGTGTCGCGCGGCGACTGGGATTTCTACATGGCCTACAACCTGTTCCGCATCGCCGCGATTCTCCAGGGCATCGCCAAGCGCGTCGTGGACGGCACCGCGGCGAGCGCGCACGCGCGCGAGTCGGGCAGCCGCGCGCCGGTGATGGCCGAGCTGGGCTGGCGGCAGGTCGAAAGAATCCTCGCGCGCGGCGCCGGCTGACCTGCCGGCCCGGCGCTCCCCATACACCCGCAACCGGAGAACCCCATGGACTTCGAGTACTCGCCCAAAGTGAAGGAACTGCGCAAGCGCCTCATCGCGTTCATGGAGGAGCACATCTATCCGAACGACCCGAAATGGTGGGAGCACACGCGCGGCGAGCGGCGCTGGGAGCCGGTGCCGATCATCGAGGAACTGAAGCCCAAGGCGCGCGCCGCGGGCCTGTGGAACCTCTTCCTGCCGCATTCGAAGCGCGCCCCGGAAGGGCTGTCCAATCTCGAGTACGCGCCGCTCTGCGAGATCATGGGCCGCGTGAGCTGGTCGCCGGAGGTCTTCAACTGTTCCGCGCCGGACACGGGCAACATGGAGACGATCGAGCGCTACGGCAGCGAGGCGCAGAAGCGCGAGTGGCTCGAGCCGCTGCTCGAGGGCAGGATCCGTTCGGCGTTCCTCATGACCGAGCCCGAGGTCGCGAGCTCGGACGCGACCAACATCCAGTGCCGCATCAAGCGCGAGGGCGACGCGTACGTGATCAACGGCCGCAAGTGGTGGTCGAGCGGCGCCGGCGACTCGCGCTGCAAGCTCTACATCCTGATGGGCAAGACCGACCCCGACAACAGCTCGCGGCACCAGCAGCAGTCCATGATCCTCGTGCCCGCGGGCCTGCCGGGAATCCGCATCGTGCGCGCGCTGCACGTCTTCGGCTTCGACGACGCGCCGCACGGCCACATGGANNCGCATCCACCACTGCATGCGCCTGATCGGCCAGGCCGAGGTGGCGCTCGAGAAGATGTGCCGCCGCGCCACGCAGCGCGTCGCCTTCGGCCGTCCGGTGGCCGACCAGGGCGTGACGCGCGAGCGCATCGCGGAGGCGCGCATCCTGATCGACTCGGCGCGCTTCATGGTGCTGAACGCCGCCTGGAAGATGGACACCGTCGGCAACAAGATCGCGAAGAAGGAGATCGCGATGATCAAGGTGCTGGCGCCGAACATGGCCCTGCAGGTCATCGACTGGTCGATGCAGGTGCACGGCGGCGGCGGCGTGTGCCAGGACTTCGGCCTCTCGGCCGCGTACGCGCATGCGCGCACGCTGCGCTTTGCCGACGGCCCCGACGAAGTGCATCGCAACGCGATCGCGAAGATGGAACTCGGCGAGCAGACCTCGATCGCCGAGGCGCTCGCCGCGAAGAAGCGCTAGGGGGCGCGCCGATGGATCTCCAGGGCAAGATCGCCGTGGTCACCGGCGCGGCGAGCGGCATCGGCCGCGCCGCCGCGCTGCGCTTCGCGCAGGAGGGCGCCGCCGGGGTCGTCGTGGCGGACATCGACGCCAAGGGGCTGCAGCCCGTGGCGCAGGAGACGGGCGGCGTCGCCGTGCGCTGCGACGTCAGCCGGGAGTACGACATCAAGCAGCTGGTGCGCGTGGCCACCGAGCGCTTCGGCCGCATCGACGTCTACTTCTCCAACGCCGGGATCATTTCCCGCGGCGGGCCGGAAGTGGCCGACGAGGTCTGGGAGCGCAACTGGCGCGTGCACGTCATGGCGCACGTGTGGGCGGCGCGCGCGGTGGTCGAGCCGATGATCGCGCGCGGCGGCGGGTATTTTTTGGTCACGGCCTCGGCGGCCGGCCTGCTCAACATCGTCGAGTCGGCGCCCTACGGCGTGACCAAGCACGCCGCCGTGGCATTCGCCGAGTGGCTGGCGATCGCCTACGGGCGGCGCGGCCTGCGCGTGTCCTGCCTGTGCCCGCAGCTCGTGCGCACGGGCATGATGTCGAGCGAGGACACTTCGGCCGGCGTCGACGGCGTGCTGTCGGCGGAGCAGGTCATGGACGAGGTGGTGAAGATCATGGCCGAGGAGAAATTCCTGGTTCTGCCGCACCCGCAGGTGCTGCAGTACCTGCAGGCGAAGGGCGCGAACTACGACCGCTGGCTCGGCGGCATGCAGAAGCTGTTTCTCAGGTACTCCGAAGGCTAGCGGCGAGCATCTCGGCGGCGCGCGCCAGCTCGCCGTCCGTGTTGAGCAGGTCGGGACACAGGCGCAGGGTCTCGCCGCGCGCGTCGGTCTTCACGCCGCGCGCCTTGAGCTGCTCGGCGAGCCGTGGGGCCTGCGCATGGCGCAGCGTGAGGAACGCGCCGTGCCCGGCGCCGCTGCCGGCGACCGCGATGCCGCGATCCTCCAGCCCGGCCGCCAGGCGCGCCTTCTGCGCGAGGTGGAACGCGCGCAGCCGTGCCACGCCGACGTCGCAGGTGAATTCCAGCCCCGCGAGCGCCTGCACGCAGGCGAGCACCGGCGGCGTGGATTCGAGCCAGCCATCGCCGCCCGCGGCGAAGCGCGGCGGGTCGGGCCGCTCGTAGGCAAACGGCGCCGCCTTCGCGAACCAGCCCGTGTCGAGGGTCCGCAGCCCGTGGTGGCGCGGATGCACGTAGAGCCAGCAGGCGCCGGGCCCGCCGCGCGTGTACTTGTAGGAGCCGCCGACCGCGAAGTCGGCCTCGAGGGCCGACAGATCCAGCGGCAGCACGCCCGCGTGATGATAGACGTCGAGCAGCACCTTCGCGCCCGCGGCGCGCGCCTGCCGCACGATGTCGGCGAGGTCCGGCAGGATCTCGCCGCTGCGGAAGAACACCGTCGACACGACCAGCAGGTCGGTGCGCGGCGCGAGCGCCGCAACGATCGCCTCCGCGCGCGGCGGCACCAGCGCGAGGTCGATGCGGCCGCGCTCGCGGTAGACGCGCAGGACGAAATCGAGCGAGTCGAACTCGGCGTCGGTCGCGACCACGCGGATGCGATCGTCGTGCGCATTGAGCACCGCACGCAGGCCCTGCGCCGCGCTGGTCTTCGGCACGATCGAATCGGCGCCCGGCGCGCCGACGAGCTGCGCGGTGAGCGAACGGAACCGCTCGCGCGCGTCGAGCCACGGCCCCCAGGCCTCGCCCAGATCCCGATACCAGGCGTCGAGGGCCGCCGCGACATCGGTCGCGGTGCGATCGGGCGGGCGGCCGAGCGAGTGGTTCGCGAGGTAGATCGGCTGCCCGGGCGCGAGCGCGCGCGAAAAAAGCGGCCGCACCCGCCGCGCGACCAGCGCTTCGTCGAGCGGCGCCTCGCCCAGGTCGATCACGTCTTCTCGATCCGCGTGCGCACTTCGATCAGCTCCGGAAACAGCCGCTGGTCGATGCGCCGGCGGAGAAAATCGACGCCCGAGGTGCCGCCGGTGCCCCGCTTGAAGCCGATCGTGCGCTCCACGGTGAGAATGTGGCGGAAGCGGAAGAGCTGGAAGTACTCCTCGATGTCGACGAGCTTCTCGCACATCTCGTAGGCGTCCCACCAGCGCTCCGGCGCGTCGTAGATCGGCTTCAGCGCCGCGACCACGCCGTCGTGGCGGCGGTAGGGCGCCGACCAGTCCCGCTCCACGCATTCGGGCGGCACCGGCAGGCCGCGGCGCGCCAGATGGCGCAGGAACTCGTCGTACAGCGCCGGCGAATGCAGCAGCTGCGTCAGCCAGGCGTGAACGCCGGCGTCGTGGCGGTGGACTTCGATGAGGCCGGGCTCCTTCGCGCCGAGGAGAAACGACAGCGCGCGGAACTGGAAGGACTGCAGCCCCGAGGCCGGTCCGAGCACGTCGCGGAACTGCACGTACTCCGACGGCGTGAGCGTCTCCAGCACCGACCATTGGTCGAAGAGCTGCCACTGGATGTGCTTCACGCGCGCGAGGATCTTGAAGCAGGCGTCGAGCTGGTCCTGGCGCACGCGCTCGATCGCGGCGCTCAGCTCGTGCACCATGAGCTTCATCCACAGTTCCGCGGTCTGGTGCTGGACGATGAACAGCATCTCGTCGTGGTGCCGCGAGCGCGGCTGCTGCGCGGCGAGCAGCAGGTCGAGCCGCAGGTAGCCGCCGTACGACGTCTCGGCGGCGAGGTCGGTGTGGAATCCCGATTCGCTCATGGCGCAGTCCTCCGTGGTGCGGCGACTATAATGCCACGCTCGATTTCCGGGGGTCCTCATGCTCAAGCTCTGCGGCTTTCACGTCAGCAACTATCACAACAAGGTGCGCCTCGCGCTGCTCGAAAAGGGCATCCCGTTCGAGGAGGACGCGGCCTGCCGGCCCTCGCAGAAGCCGGAGTACCTGGCGAAGAGCCCGATGGGCAAGGTGCCCTACCTCCTGGTGAACGACGAGATCCTGCGCGAGTCGCACGTCATCTGCGAGTATCTCGAGGACGCCTATCCGCAGCCCCCGCTGCTGCCGAAGGACCCGCTCGAGCGCGCGCGGGTGCGCGAGCTCATCGTGTTCATGGAGCTGCACATGGAGCTGGTGGTCCGCCGGCTGTACGGCGGCCTGTTCTTCGGCCGGCCGTTCTCCGACGAGACCAAGGCCGAGGTGGAACGCGAGATCGCCAAGGGCGTGCGCGCCTTCCAGGCGGTGGCGAAGTTCGCGCCGTTCGTCGCGGGCAGCGCGCTGACGCTCGCCGACTGCGCGGCGTTCGTGCACCTGCCGATCGTCTCGATGAGCACCAGGCTCGCCTTCGGCCGCGATTACCTCGACGACGTTGCGCCGCTCAAGCCGTACCTCAGGATGCTCGGCGAGCGGCCCGCCTTCGCGCGCGTCAACGAGGACCGCAAGGCGGCGCAGGCGGCCGCGCAGGCGGCGGCGAAGAAGTGACGCCGTGGGCAGCCTGACGGATTACCTGCGCTTCGCCGTCACGCTGACCGCCGTCGTCGACCCGTTCCTCGCGGTGCCGTTCCTGCTCGCGTTCACCGCGCATCGCAGCGAGGCGGAGCGCGTGGAGCTGGTGCGTGTCGTGGTGATCACGGTCTTCCTGGTGCTGTCGCTGTCGGCTTTCTTCGGCGAGGCGCTGCTGCACTGGATCGGCGCCAGCCTGCCCGCGTTCCGCGTCGGCGGCGGGCTCGTCCTGCTGCTCATGGCGCTCGCGATGCTCAATGCGCAGGCCGGCGGCCTGCGCCAGTCGCAGGCCGAGGCGCGGGAGCTCGAGGCGGGGCAGGTCTCCGGCGTGGTGCCGCTCGCGATGCCGCTGCTCGCGGGACCGGGCGCCATCAGCACTGCCATCATCGCCGCCGGACAGGGCGGGCTCGCGCACCAGGCGCTGGTCGTCGTCTGCATCGCCGGCGTGTGCCTGGTGTCCTGGTTCGTGCTGCTGCGCGCGCGCGTCATCGAAGCGCGGCTCGGCACGACCGGCCTCAACGTGGCGACGCGCATTCTCGGCCTGCTGCTCGCCGCCATGGCGGTGCAGACGATGGCCGACGGCCTGAACGCACTGTTTCCCGGCCTGGCGGGTTGATCAGCGCCGCGCGCTGCCGAAGCGCCGCGCGATCCAGGCTTCGATCGTCGTGCGCATCGCCTCCGGCTGCTCGGTCGGAATCCAGTGCAGCGCGGGGAGAACGGCGGTCTCGCAGTCTCCCAGCCGGTCGAGGTAGGCGCGCAGGGCCGTCGCGTCGATGAAGGTGCTGTGCTGGGCGATGAGCGCCAGCGCCGGCACGACGGTGCGCTCGGCGCGCGGCAGCGCCTCCGTCACCGCCAGCAGCGACTGCAGGTAGGCGCCGGTCGCAGTGGAGCGGAGATCCCGCAGCGGCGAGGCGTACTTCGCCAGCTGATCGGCGCCCGCCGGCCCGCTTGCGAGCGCCGCGCGCGTCTCGCGGTCGAGCGCTTCGAGATCGAGCGGCGCGAGTCGACGGCGGCGCAGGCCGAGCGCATTCAGCGCCCGGACGAGCGCGATCGACAGGCGCAGCAGCGGCCTGAGCCGATGGACGCGGCGCAACGTTCCGGTCAGCGCCTCGGGTGGCATCGGCTCGATGAGCACGAGGCCCTGCGTGCGTTGCGGAAATCGGGCGGCGAAATGCAGCGCGAGGTTCGCGCCGAGGCAGTGCCCGATCAGGACGGCGCGCGGGAAACCCCGGGACTCGAGCAGCGCGGCGATGTCGGCGCACCAATCGGCGATGCCGATGCGGCCGCGGCTGGTGAATTCGCCGTTGCCGCGCAGATCGGGCGCGAGCAGCGCCCACGACTCGCGCAGCGTGGTGGTCTTCACGAACTCGGACCAGCGGCTGCGGTTGCTCGCCACCCCGTGCAGCAGGACGATGGCGCCCGCGTCGGCGGTCACGTCCCTTCGATCGGGCGCGGCTTGCCGTTGCCGTCGATCGCGACGTAGGTCAGCGTGGCTTCGGTCACCTTCACGACGCGCGTATCGGCGCGGCCGCGCTCCGCGAAGACTTCCACGTTGATCGTGATCGACGAGCGCCCGGTGCGCACGACTTCGGCGTAGAACGACAGCACGTCGCCGATCTGCACGGGCTGCTTGAAGACGAAGGCGTTGACCGCCACGGTCGCCACGCGCCCGCGCGCGAGGCGCGCCGCGACCACGCCGCCCGCGATGTCGACCTGCGCCATGATCCAGCCGCCGAAGATGTCGCCGTTCTGGTTGGCGTCGGCCGGCATCGGCACGACGCGCAGCGCAGGCTGGCGGCCCGTCGGCAGGGCGAGCCCCGGCGGCTGGTGGGAGGCCTTGCCCATGCTCACGGGCGCGTCGCGAGGTAATGCAATGGACCGCCGCGGAACGGCGCAAAGCCCGTGCCGAAGATGAGCCCGGCGTCGATCAGGTCGGCGTCCGCGACGATGCCCTCGGCGTGCACGGCGCTCGCCTCGGTGAGGTACGGCTCGATCAGCGAATCGATCAGGCCCTGGTCGTAGGCATCCGGCTGGCCCTTCGCCGGCTTGCCCTTCTCGTAGGCGTAGATGCCCTGGCCGGACTTGCGGCCCAGATGCCCGAGCGCGACCTTGTTGAGCAGAATCTGGGGCGCGTCCGGCTCGCCCGAGGCGCCCTTCTTGGCGAGTTCCTTGCCCGCCGCGAGGCAGATGTCCAGACCGACGGTGTCGGCCAGCGCCATCGGGCCCATCGGCATGCCGAACGCCTCCATCGCCGCGTCGATGGTCTCGGGCTTGGCGCCCTCGTCGAGCATGCGGAAGGCATTCTGCATGTACGGCCCGAGCACGCGATTGACGAGGAATCCGGGCGCATCGCGGACCGGCAGCGGCAGCTTGTCGATGCTGCGCACGAACGCCGCGGCCTTCGCAGCGAGCGCCGGTGCGGTGTGCTCGCCGGAGACGACTTCGACCAGCATCATCTGCGGCACCGGATTGAAGAAGTGGATCCCCACGAGCCGCGACGGATCGCGGAAGCCCGCGGCGATGTCGGCAAGCTTCAGGCTCGAGGTGTTCGTGGCGATCACCGCGTCGGGCCTGGCGACCGCCTCCAGCTTCGCGAACAACTCGCGCTTCGCGGCGAGATTCTCGAAGATCGCCTCGATGATGACGTCGGCGCGCGCCGCGCCGGCGCCCGAGACGTCCGGGATCAGCCGGTCGAGCGCGTCGCGCTCGCGGCGCCTGTCGCGCAGCCGCCGCGCGAACAGCTTGGCGGCGCGCTTCACCGCCGGCGCGAGCCGCTCGGGCGCCGTGTCCTGCAGCGTGACGGTCATGCCGCGCATCGCGCAGAGCGCCGCGATGTCGCCACCCATGACGCCGGCGCCCACGACGTGCACGTGCTTCGGCGTGAAGTCGGTGTCCTTGCCGATCGACTTCAGCCGCTCCTGCAGGAAGAAGATGCGGATCAGGTTGGCCGTCGTCGGGTGCTCGGAGAGCGCCTTGAGCGAACAGAAGGGGTCGTCCTTGCTGCGCAGCAGGTCGCCGTCGTACTTCTGCCAGGCCTCGAGGATCGCGTACGGCGCCGGGTAGTGCTCGCGGCGCGCGCGCTTCGCCACCTGCTTGCGGGCCTGCGAGACGACCAGGCCGCGCAGCGGGCCGAGCATCAGGCGCTGCAGGAACGGCAGCGCGCGGGGCGCCGGGGCCTCGAGCGTGACCATGCGCGCGGTGTTTTCCAGGATGCGCAGCGGCACGGCCTGCGTGACGAGGCCGATGCGCCTCGCCTTGCGCGTGTCCGCGGTCTTGCCGGTGAGCAGCAGGTCGAACGCGGCCGCGGGACCGACCAGTTTCGGCAGCCATTGCAGCCCGTGCCAGAACGGCCAGATGCCGAGCATCACCTCGGGAAACGCGAAGCGCGTCTTCGGGTCGTCGAGCGCGACGCGATAGCGGCAGGCGAGTGCGAGTTCGAGCCCGCCGCCCATGCAGAAGCCGTGGATCATGGCGGTGGTCGGGAACGGCAGGTCGCGCAGCTTCTGCATCACGTCCCAGCCCTTGCGCGTGAACTCGAAGGCCTCGTCGGACGACTTGAACTTCACGAACTCGTTGACGTCCGCGCCGGCGATGAAGTTGTCCTTCGCCGAGCGGATGACGAGCCCCTTCGGCTGCTGCGCGGCGACGGCGTCGAGCGCCGCGTCGAGCTCGTCGAGCGCCTCGCGCGAGAACGTGTTGGTGGATTCGCCGGCCTTGTCGAACGTCAGCCAGACGAGGCCCTGCGCGTCCTGCTCCCAGCGCCAGTGCTTCATCACAGCGCCTCCACCAGCATCGCGCCGCCGAGCCCGCCGCCGATGCAGATCGCGGCCATGCCGCGCTTGGCCTTCTCGCGGCGCAGCGTCTTCAGCAGATGCAGCACGATGCGCGCGCCGGAGGCGCCCACCGGGTGGCCGAGCGCGATCGCGCCGCCGTCGACGTTGAGCTTGCGCTCGTCGAGCGCGCCGAGCGCGCCGTCGAGGCCGAGCTGCTCGCGGCAGTACGCGTCGTCCTGCCACGCGGCGACGCAGCCGAGCACCTGCGCAGCGAACGCCTCGTTGATCTCCCAGTAATCGGGCGCGTTCAACGCCAGCCCCTGGCGCTTGAGGATCGGCGTCGCCGCGTGCACCGGACCCAGCCCCATCTGCGCCGGGTCGAGGCCCGCCCATTCCGAATCGACGATCTGGCCGATCGGCTGCAGGTCGTGACGCCGGACGGCGTCCTCCGAGGCGAGCAGCAGCCACGCCGCGCCGTCGGTGATCTGCGAGGAGTTGCCGGGGGTGACGTTGCCGTACTTGCGGTCGAAGAACGGCTTCAGCTTGGCGAGGTTCTCCGGTGACGCGTCGCGCCGCACGCCGTCGTCGAGCGCAAAGGCGTTGCCATCGCGGTCATAGACCGCCTCCACTTCGCCGCCGGCGGCGGCGAGCGCCCCGCCGTCCTGCGCGGCGCTCACGCGCTGGTGGCTGCGCACGGAGAACGCGTCCATCTGCGCGCGCGTGATGCCGAACCGGTGCGCGAGGTTCTCGGCGGTCTGTCCCATGAGCAGCCCGACCATCGGGTCGGTGAGCCCCTTCATGATGCCGATCACGGGCGAGAGCATCGCCTTGAACGGCAGGCGCGCGAAATGCGCCGCCTTCTGCCCGGCGGTCTTCGCCTGCATCATGCCCGCGAACCACAGCACCATGGCGTCGGCATACAGCAGCGGCGCGCGCGACAGGGCGTCCACGCCCCCCGCGAGCACGAGCTGCGCGCGCCCGGCGAGAATGTTGTTGATCCCCGAGTCGAGCGCCTGCATGCCGCTCGCGCAGTTGCGCATCACGGTCCAGCCGGGCACCTTCTGCCCGCAGCCCATGCGCAGCGCGACCACGCGGCCGACGTTCACCTCGTCCACCGACGGCGCCGCGCAACCGAGAATGACCTCGTCGAGATCCGTCGGCGCGAATTTCTGCCGCACGAGCAGCGCGCGTCCTGCCTGCGTCGCCAGATCGCCCGCCGAGAACGGCCCGGGTCGATTCTTCGCCTTGAGGAACGGCGTTCGCGCGCCGTCGATCACGAATACGGGTTTCGCCATGCGTGCCATGCTGAGTCTCCTCTTTCAGGCCGCTTTGGCCGTGACGTGTTCCTGCGCGCCGCGCTGCAGGCTCTCGGCGCGCCCGAAATCGCGCGGGAAGTCGTCCACGGCGATGACGCGCTTGCGCAGGGCCTCCTTGCGGCGCCACAGCGCGTGTTCCGCATCGCTGATCAGCCCCTGCGCGTGGGCCGCCGCGGCCGTGTCGAGGCCGGAGTGGGTCGCCAGGCGCCCGCTCTTCACCGCCTCGCGCAGCTTCTTCTCGATCGGCTCGCACTCGATCGTGGCGACGAACGCCGCCTCGAGGACGCCCGTGATGTCGGCGTCGCCCTTGCCGACGTACATGCCGGCGCTCAGGCGCTCGCGCGCCGCGCCGGGCTCGAGGACGATCTTCGCGCAGCGGTGGTTGTGCCGATCCTTGGGCGTGCGGAACGGCGTGCCGAGCGGGAACACCACCCAGCGCAGCAGCGCGCGCAGCGACGGCACGGGGAAGTTGGCGTAGATCGCGTCGATCGCCTGCTGCGCCTGCCAGAGCGCATCGCGCACCGACCAGTGGACGAGCGGCAGGTCCTCGCGCGGCCGGCCCTGGTCCTCGTAGCGCTTCAGGGTCGCGGAGATCAGGTACATCATCGACAGCACGTCGCCGAGGCGCGCCGAGATCTTCTCCTTGCGCTTGAGCGCGCCGCCCATGGCGAGCATCGACATGTCGGCGAGGAAGGCGAACGCCGCGGACAGATGGCCGACGCGCTGGTAGTAGCGCGCCATCTCGGGGGCGGCGCCGCGCGGCGCGGCCGCGAGACGCGATCCCGTCAGGCTGTGCACGAACGCGCGCACGCCGTTGGAGAGCGTGTGGCCGATGTGCGACGTGAAGGCCGCGTCGAACTCGCGCGAGGCCGCGTCGTCCTTCAGATCCTTCGCGGCGCGCATCTCGCGCAGCACGTACGGATGGCAGCGGATCGCGCCCTGGCCGAAGATGATCAGGCTGCGCGTGAGGATGTTGGCGCCCTCGACCGTGATGCCGACCGGAATCACCTGGTAGCCGCGGCCGACGTAGTTGTTCGGTCCCAGGCAGATGCCCTTGCCGCCGTGGATGTCCATCGCGTGGTTGACGATCTCGCGGATGCGCTCGGTCATGTGGTACTTGACGATCGCCGAGATCACCGAGGGCTTCTCCCCCGCGTCGACGGCGCCGGCGGTCATGACGCGCACCGCATCCATCATGTACGCGTTGGCCGCGATGCGGCCCAGCGCGTCCTCGACGCCCTCGAGCCGGCCGATCGGCGTGCGGAACTGGCTGCGCACGCGCGCGTACGCGCCGGTGTAGCGCGAGAGCGCCTTCGCGCCGCCGACCGACGAGGCCGGCAGCGAGATCGAGCGGCCCGCGGCCAGGCAGTTCATGAGCATCATCCAGCCCTTGCCCGCGTAGTCGCGCCCGCCGATGATCCACTCGATCGGCATGAAGACTTCCTTGCCGCGCGTCGGACCGTTCTGGAACGCCGCGTTGAGGGGCAGGTGGCGGCGGCCGATCTCCACGCCGGGCGTGCTCGCCGGGACGAGCGCGCAGGTGATGCCGAGGTCCTCCTGCTCGCCCAGCAGGTGCTCCGGATCGTAGAGGCGGAACGCGAGGCCGAGCAGCGTCGCCACCGGGCCGAGCGTGATGTAGCGCTTGTCCCAGGTGACGCGCATGCCGAGCACTTCCTTGCCCTGCCACGTTCCCTTGCAGACCACGCCGTAATCGGGAATCGAGGCGGCGTCGGAACCGGCTTCCGGGCTGGTGAGCGCAAAGCAGGGCACCTCGGCGCCTTTCGCGAGGCGCGGCAGGTAGTGGTTCTTCTGCTCGTCCGTGCCGTAGTGCAGCAGCAGCTCGGCGGGCCCGAGCGAATTCGGCACCATCGCCGAGACGGCGAGGGTGTTCGAGCGCGTCGAGAGCTTGGTGATCACGGCGGAATGCGCGAGCGCGGAGAAGCCGAGGCCGCCGTACTGCTTCGGGATGATCATGCCGAGGAAGCCCTGGTCCTTGAGGAACTGCCAGGCCTGCGGCGGCAGGTCGTAGCGCTCGTGCGTGACTTCCCAGTCGTTCACCATCGCGCAGATTTCCTCGCAGGGGCCGTCGACGAACGCCTGCTCTTCCGGCGTCAGCTTCGGCTCGGGCGTGGCGAGCAGCTTGTCCCAGTCCGGCCGGCCGGAGAACAGGTCGGCGTCCCACCACACGGTGCCGGCGTCGATGGCCTCTTTCTCCGTGGCGGACATGTCCGGCAGGATGCGGCGGTAGATCGCCAGGATCCGGTCGCTGAGGATCGCGCGCCGCAGGGCGGGCACGTTCAACACGGCCGCGACGGCGACGAACAGCACGCCGATCACGGTCATCGTCGCGCCGCCGAATCCGGCGGCGGCGCCGAGATAGGCGAGCAAGGCGGCCGCGACGAGGGTCCAGGCGAGGATCGGCGCTTCGAGGTAGGCGAGGACGATCAGCGAGGCGAGCGCGGCGATGGCAAAGACGAGCATGGGCGTTTCCTTTCTCCGGTTCGTTCTTCAGGCCGCCTTGCGCACGGCGCAAACGCCGCGCAGCGGCGCGAGCAGGCCCGCTTCGAGGAACGCGGTGAGGCGCTCCTCGAGCAGCTTGGCGTCGTAGCGGTCCTCGGGCTTGCAGCCCGCGATGAGATGCACGGTGTCGGTGGCGGCGAGCGTGTAGGCGAGCGTGCCGAACATGAAGTGCAATCGCCACACCAGCTCGTCCCGCGGCAGCTCCGGCAGCACGCGCTCGAAGGCCGCCTTGTAGCGTTCCATCGCCGGCGCGTAGAGCTGGCCGATCAGGAGGCGCACGGGTTTCGACGGCTCGGTGTAGGCGCGGCCGAGCAGCCGGATGAAATTGCGGCCGCCGCTCTTCGCGTCCTCGATCATGAGCAGCGAGGCGCGCAGGAAGGCGCGGATCACGTCCGCCGGCGCGGGGGCCATCGCGCCGGCGGATTTCTCCAGCCGGTCGAGCTCCGCGATGCGCTCGGCGTTCATCGGATCGAGGCGGCGGCGGAAGACGGCCTCGATCAGCGCATCCTTCGAGCCGAAGTGATAGTTCACGGCGGCGAGATTGACGCCTGCCTGTGCCGTGAGCAGCCGCATCGACGTGCCCTCGAAGCCGTGCTGCATGAACAAGGCCTCGGCGGCATCGAGGATGCGTGTGCGGGTTTCATGAGGCGGCTTGAGGGCGCGCAGGGCGGGGTTCATCGGTCGCATCCAGGTATCAAACGAACGTTTGAATGTTATTGGTCTTGCCTTTTGCCGTCAAGGGGTTCTGCCGCGGACGCGCGGATCCAACCCGTTAGAATGCGCGCCTCCGATGAGCACCCACGCGCACTCCGCATCGGCGGGCGGACGCGGGCCGGCGCAGGCCCTGCGCGGCAGCGAATGGCGCGCGGCCGCGCTGCTCGCCCCCTACCTCTGGGAATACCGCTGGCGCGTGGTGCTCGCGCTCGTGTTTCTCGTCGGCGCCAAGCTCGCCAACGTCGGCGTGCCGCTGCTGATGAAGCAGATCATCGACGGCCTCGACCCGAAGGTGGCGGTGGTCGCGGTGCCGGCCGCGCTGCTCGTCATCTACGGCGCGCTGCGGTTCTCGACGACGCTGTTCGCGGAGTTGCGCGACGTCGTCTTCGTGCGCGTGATCCAGCGCGCGATCCGCCGCGTGGCGCTGGGCGTGTTCCGGCACCTGCACAGCCTGTCGCTGCGCTTCCATCTCGAGCGGCAGACCGGCGGCATGACGCGCGACATCGAGCGCGGCACGCGCGGCATCTCGCAGCTGCTCAACTACATGATCTTCTCGATCATCCCGGTGATCCTCGAGTTCGCGCTGGTCGCCGCGGTGCTGATCGGCAAGTTCGACTGGCGCTTCGCCGCCATCACCTTCGGCGCGGTCGCGGTGTACATCGCGTTCACGGTGCTGGTCACCGAGTGGCGCACCGAGATCCGGCGGCGCGCGAACGAGCTCGACTCCCGGGCCAACACGCGGGCGATCGACAGCCTGCTCAACTACGAAACGGTGAAGTACTTCGGCAACGAGGCCTTCGAGGCGCAGCGCTACGACGAGAACCTGCGCCGCTACGAGGCGGCCGCGGTGAAGGCCGAGGCGTCGCTCGGGCTGCTCAACGTCGGCCAGAGCCTGATCATCGCCGCGGCGCTCACGGCGCTGATGTTCCTCGCCGCGGAGGGCGTGGTCGCCGAGGCCTTCACGCTCGGCGACCTGGTGCTCGTCAACGGGCTGCTGATCCAGCTCTACATCCCGCTCAACTTCCTCGGCATGGTGTACCGCGAGATCAAGCAGTCGCTGATCGACATGGATCGCATGTTCCGGCTGCTCGCCGCGAACCGGGAGGTCGAGGACCGCCCGGGCGCGCCGCCGCTGCCGGAGGGCCCGGCGACCGTCGAGTTCCGCGACGTGGCGTTTCACTACGAGCCGGACCGCCGCATCCTGCAGGACGTGAGTTTCGTCATTCCCGCGGGCCAGCGCGTCGCCGTCGTCGGCCCCTCGGGCTCGGGGAAGTCCACGCTCGCGCGCCTGCTGTACCGCTTCTACGACGTCACCGGCGGCGCGATCCGCATCAACGGCGCCGACGTCCGCGACGTGCAGCAGCAGTCGCTGCGCGGCGCGATCGGCATCGTGCCGCAGGACACGGTGCTGTTCAACGACACGATCCGCTACAACATCCACTACGGCCGCCCGGAGGCCGGCGAGGACGAGGTCACCGAGGCGGCGCGCGCGGCGCACATCCACGAGTTCATCGAATCGCTGCCCGCGAAATACGCGTCGACCGTGGGCGAGCGCGGCCTGAAGCTCTCCGGCGGCGAGAAGCAGCGCGTGGCGATCGCGCGGGCGCTGCTGAAGAATCCGCGGATCCTGATCTTCGACGAGGCCACGTCGGCGCTCGACTCCAAGTCCGAGCAGGCGATCCAGGCGGAACTCGAGCGCATCGCGATCGGGCGCACGACGCTGGTCATCGCGCATCGGCTGTCGACGATCAAGGACGCGGACCAGATCCTCGTGCTCTCCGGCGGGCGGATCACCGAGCGCGGCACGCACCGCGAATTGCTCGCCGCGGGGGGGGAATACGCCCGCATGTGGATGCTCCAGCAGCAGGAGGCCCGGGCGCAGGCGCTGGAGGCGGAGGCTGCGGCGGCGCCCCGCTAGGGGGCCCCGGGACTTCTTCATGTTTTTTCTAGGATGACGAGGTAGGGCTTTATTTTGGTTGCATTTTCAAAAAACCTTGCTTTACACTCGCGCAAACCCGACCCGGCTCAGGACATGCAGTCACCACCACGCGAATTGCACCGACTGGAAAAGATCGTCGCCAGCCTCGCGCTGCTCGCCGTCCTCGCCCTGACGATCGGCTTCGCCCAGGCCGCGGGCGGGCAACGCAAGGCCCCGCCGGAATCCTCGTCGGCCGTGCAGTTGCGCTCCTCGGTGGTCCTCGTCCAGGACGCGGCGAACGGCGAGACGCTGCTCGCGCGCAATCCGGGCGCGGTCATGCCGATCGCCTCGATCACCAAGCTCATGACCGCGATGGTCGTGCTCGATCACCAGCTCGACCTCAATCAGCGGGTCGTGATCAGCGGCGACGACCTCGACACGCTGAAGGGCACGGGCTCGCGGCTGAAGCCCGGGAGCGTGCTGACGCGCGACGAGCTGCTGCTGCTCGCCCTGATGTCGTCGGAGAACCGGGCCGCGTCGGCGCTCGGGCGCACCTTCCCAGGCGGCACCGCGGCGTTCGTCGGCGCGATGAACGCCAAGGCGAAAGCGCTGGGCATGAACGACACGCGGTTTTCCGATCCGACCGGGCTCAATTCGGCCAACGTCTCGAGCGCGCGCGATCTCGCCACGCTGGTGAAGACCGCGCACGACTATCCGCGGATCCGCGAATACTCGACGCGCAGCAGTGCGACGGTCGAGGCGATGGGCCGTCCGCTCGCCTACCGCAACACGAACGGCCTGGTGCGCAGCGCGAACTGGGACATCGGCCTGTCGAAGACCGGGTTCATCAGCGAGGCGGGTCGCTGCCTCGTGATGCAGGTGCGCATGGCGCAGCGGGATTTCATCGTCGTGCTGCTCGACTCCTGGGGCAAGTACTCCCGGGTCGGCGACGCCAACCGCATCCGCAAGTGGCTCGAGCCGCGCCTCGCCGCCGGCAGCGTCCGCTGACGGGCGCCGCGCGCGCCACCGGCAAGCTCCGCGTCCACGGCCCCGCCGCCTCGGCGGACGGTTTCCGCGAGGACGTGATCGCGGGGCTGTCGCTGCCGCAGAAGGCGCTCTCGCCGAAGTATTTCTACGATGCCGAAGGCAGCCGCCTGTTCGAGCGGATCTGCCGCCTGCGCGAGTATTACCCGACGCGCAGCGAACTCGCGCTCATGCGCCGCCACCTCGCCGACATCGCGCGCTTCGCCGGCCGCGGCGTGCAGCTGATCGAGTACGGCAGCGGCGCGAGCACCAAGACCCGGCAGCTGCTGCGCGCCCTGCGCCCGGCCGCCTACGTGCCCGTCGACATTTCCGCGGCGGCGCTGCAATCCGCGACGCGGCGCATCGCGCGCGAGTTTCCCTGGCTCGACGTGCACGGCGTGGTGGGCGATTTCATGCAGCCGCTCCGCGTGCCCGCGCTGCGGGCGCGCAGCCGCCAGCGGCGCGTGGTCTACTTTCCGGGATCGACGATCGGCAATCTCACCCACGAGGAAGCGCACGCGTTCCTGCGCATGACGCGCAGCCAGGTCGGCGCGCACGGCGCGATGCTGGTCGGCGTGGACCTGAAGAAGGACGCCAACCGGCTGCACGCCGCCTACAACGACGCGCAGGGCGTGACCGCCGCCTTCAACCTGAACCTGCTGGCGCGCATCAACCGGGAGCTCGGCGGCGATTTCGACCTGCGGCGCTTCGCGCACTACGCCTTCTACAACGCGTCGCTCGGCCGCATCGAGATGCACCTCGTGTCGCTCGCCGCGCAGCGCGTCGCCATCGACCGGCACCGTTTCCGGTTCGACGTCGGCGAATCCGTCCACACCGAGAATTCCTACAAGTACGCCGTGCCGGAGTTCGAGGCGCTGGCGCGTGCGGCCGGGTTCCGCGCCGCGCGCGTCTGGCAGGACGGGCGGCGCGACTTCGCCCTGTTCGGCCTGACGCCGGCCTGAGCGCGCCCGCGGCGCGCGCGGTTCAATGCGCGCCGATGCGCGCCTTGCCCGGCCGGTGGCCGATGGCGCGGGAAATGCGCTCCGCGGCTTCCTTCACGAGCGGCCCCCACTGGGGCTTCATGCGGTCGGCCGGCGTCGAGATCGACAGCGCCGCGATGAGCTGGCCGGAATCGTCGCGCACCGCCGCCGCGACGCAGCGCACGCCGATCTCCGCCTCCTCGTTGTCGACGGCCCAGCCCTGGCGCTGCGTGCGCTCCAGATCGCGCTCCAGGGTCGGCAGGCTCGACAGCGAATTGCGCGTGTGCGGCGCGAGCCCGGTGCGCTTCGCGTAGTCGCGCAGCTTGGCGAAGCCCTCCTCGAGCAGGAAGAGCTTGCCGGACGAGGTCACGTGCAGCGGGGCGCGCGCGCCGATCATGTGCACGATGCGCATCGCCGAGCGGCCGGAGGAGGTGCGCTCGACGTACACGATCTCGTCGTCCTGGCGCACCGAGAGATTCACCGTCTCGCCGGTCTGCGCGTGCAGCTCGCGCATCAGGGGCAGGGCGTGCTCGCGCACGTTGATGCGCGAGCGCACCAGCGTGCCCAGCTCGAGCAGGCGCATGCCGAGACGGTAGCTGCCCGGCTCGACCCGATCGACGAGCTGCCCGCTCGCCATCGCGGCGAGGATGCGGTGCGCGGTCGACGGATGCAGGCGGGTGTATTGCGCGATCTGCTTCAGGCCGAGGGGTTCCGGATGCTCGGCGAGGACGTCGAGCAGGTTCATCATGCGCTCGATGACTTGAATCGGGTTGCGGGCTTCGCTCTTGTCGGCCATGGGATGCGGTTCATTATCCCACGATGTGAAATGCGGGGCATAATAGCGATGCCTCCCTGCCACCGGATCCGTCATGCGCGTCGGCCTGTTCGTCACCTGCCTCGTCGATCTGATGCGCCCGCGCATCGGCTTCGCCGCGCTCGAGTTGCTGGAGGCCGCCGGCTGCGAGGTGGTCGTGCCCGGCGGGCAGACCTGCTGCGGGCAGCCGGGATGGAATTCCGGCGATCGGCCCGCCGCGCGCGCGCTGGCGGAGAAGGTGATCGCGGAGTTCGAGCCGTTCGACTACGTCGTCGCGCCCTCGGGATCCTGCGCCGGCATGATCAAGGTGCATTACCGTGAATTGTTCGCGGGCGAGGGCGCCTGGCTGACGCGCGCCGAGGCGCTGGCGGCCAAGACCTACGAGCTCACCGATTTTCTCGTCAACGTCGCGCGCCTGCAGCAGGTGCCCGGGCGCTTCGCGGGCACCGTCACGTATCACGACTCCTGCGCCGGTCTGCGCGAACTCGGCGTCAAGCAGCCGCCGCGCGCGCTGCTCGCCAAGCTGCCCGGCATCGAGCTGCGCGAGATGAAGGACGCGGAGGTCTGCTGCGGCTTCGGCGGCACGTTCTCGATCAAGTTCGGCGACATCTCGGCGGCGATGGCGCAGGCGAAATGCGAGCGCATCCAGGCGAGCGGCGCCGGCGCCGTGGTGCTCGGCGACCTCGGCTGCATGCTGAACATCGAGGGGCGGCTGCGGCGCGCGGGCGACGAGACGACGCGTGTGCTGCACGTCGCCGAAGTCCTCACCGCGGGGAAATAGATGCAGGTCGCCTCGCTCCACTTCCGCGAGCGCGCCGCCGGCGCGCTTGCCAACGAGCGCCTGCAGGCCAACCTGCGGCGCTTCGGCAGCGGCTTCGCGGACAAGCGCGCCGCGGCACGGCGCGCGTTCGGCGAGGAGGCCTTCGAGCAGCTGCGCGACGCCGCGGCCGAGATCCGCGACCGCGCGCTCGGCGATCTCGACGCGTGGCTGCTGCGCTTCGAGGCCGAAGCGTCGCGGCGCGGCACCACCGTGCTGTGGGCGCAGGACGCCGACGAGGTCTGCCGGCTCGTGCTCGAAGTCTGCCGTCGGCACGGGCTGGCGAAGGCGATCAAGTCGAAGTCCATGCTGTCGGAGGAGGCCGGGCTCAACGACGCGCTGGGCGCGGCCGGCGTGAACGTGGTGGAGACCGATCTCGGCGAGTACATCCTGCAACTCGCCGGGGAGCCGCCGTCGCACATCATCGCGCCGGCGATCCACAAGGACCAGGACGAGGTGTCCGCGCTTTTCGTGAAGCATCACGGCCGGCCCGCCACGGACGACATTGCGCGCATGACGCGCGAGGCGCGCGAGGTGCTGCGACCGCATTTCCTGTCCGCGGACCTGGGCATCTCCGGGGGCAATTTTCTGGTGGCCGAGACCGGATCGGTGGCGATCGTCACCAACGAGGGCAACGGCCGCATGGTGACCACGCTGCCGCGCGTGCACATCGCCATCACCGGCATCGAGAAGGTGATCCCGACGCTCGAGGATCTGTCGGCGCTCAACCGGCTGCTGCCGCGCTCGGCCACCGGGCAGGACATCGAGAACTATTTTTCGATCCTCACCGGGCCGCGGGCGCCGGGCGATGCGGACGGGCCGGAACACATGTTCGTCATCCTCGTCGACAACGGGCGCAGCGGACTCGTGGGCGGCGCGCTCAAGGAGATGCTGCGCTGCATTCGCTGCGGCGCCTGCATGAACCACTGCCCGGTGTACCAGACCGTCGGCGGCCACAGCTACGGCTGGGTGTATCCGGGGCCGATGGGGTCGGTGCTGACGCCTGCCTATCAGGGCATCGAAAACGCGCTCGATCTGCCGCAGGCGGCGACGCTGTGCGGCGCCTGCCACGTGGCCTGCCCGGTGAAGATTCCCTTGCCGGACCTCTTGCGCACGTTGCGCGAGATGCAGACCGATCGGGGCCTGCGGCCCTGGGGCGAGCGTGCGGCGTTCCGGGCGTGGGCGTTCGCGGCGCGCCGGCCGTGGCTCTACGCCTGGGCCACGCGAATCGCCGCGCGTCTGCTGCATTGGATGGGGGGGCGCCGCGGGCGCATTGCGCGCCTGCCGCTCGCCGGCCGGGGCTGGACGCTGGGGCGCGACTTCCCGGCGCCGGAAGGCCGTACCTTCAGGGATCTCTATCGTGTCGGGCGCAAACGCCGGGCTTGAGCGCTATGCGTGGCTGTCGATCGCAGCCGCCATCGCGACGATCGGCCTCAAGACCCTGGCATGGCATGTCACCGGCTCGGTGGGCCTGCTCTCGGACGCGCTGGAATCCGTCGTCAACCTCGTGGCCGCGATGCTCGCGCTGTCCATGCTGCGCGTCGCCGCAGCGCCGCCGGACGAGGCGCACCCCTTCGGGCGGTTCAAGGCGGAATACTTCGCGAGCGGTATCGAGGGCGCGCTGATCGTCTTCGCGGCCGGGAGCATCGCCTACGCCGCCATTCCCCGGCTGTGGGCGCCGCAGCCGCTCGACGCGCCGGGGCTCGGCATCGGGCTGTCGGTGTTCGCCTCGCTGATCAACCTGGGCGTCGCCATGGCGCTGATCCGCGTCGGGCGCAGCGAGCACAGCATCGCGCTGGAGGCCGACGGCCACCATCTCATGACCGACGTGTGGACCTCGGCCGGCGTCATTCTGGCGGTGGGGCTGGTGTGGGTCACGGGCTGGCTCATTCTCGATCCGCTGATCGCGCTCGCGGTCGCCGTGCACATCGTCTGGACCGGCGTCGGGCTCATGCGCCGCTCGTACGCGGGCCTGCTCGACGCCGCGATCGCCGGCGCCGAGCGCGCCGACATCGAGAAGATCTTCGCCGAGTACCGGCGCCGCTACCCGATCGAATTCCACGCCGTGCTGACGCGGCAGGCGGGCGCGCGCCGCTTCATTTCGTTTCACTTGCTCGTGCCCGACGCATGGACCGTCGCGCAGGCGCACCAGCTCTCGGAGGAAGTCGAGGAGCGCATCCGCTCGCTGGTGCCGAACGCGATCCTGTTCAGCCACCTCGAGCCGATCTCGCACCCGGCGTCCTACGACGACATCAAGCTGGAGCGCTGGTAGCCCGGCGCAGCGCGCGCAGGAGGAAGCGTCCCGGATCGAGCGCCTCGGCGAGGCGCGCTTCGACGGGCAGCGGTTCGCCGTCGAGCAGGCTGCCGAGCAGTTCGCCGCCCAACCCGGCCCAGAGCAGGCCGCGTGAGCCGAAGGCGAACGCGCCGTACAGTCCGTCGCGGCGCGGCAGCGTGGCGAGGCGCGGGTTCTTCGGCGCGGCCGCGTCGTCGGCGGCGAGCGGCCCGATGAGCGGCAGGCGGTCGGGCGCGACCGCGCGAAAGCCGACCATGCCGTCGAGCGCCGCGGCGTCGACGTCTGCCGCGGCCCCCGGCAGGATGCGCGCCAGGCGCGCGAGATTGCCGGCGTGGCCGTCCGCGCGCGGCGCCGGATCGTCGTCGTCGAAGTCGTAGCTCGCGCCGGCGATCAGCTCGCCGTGCATCGCGGGCAGGACGAAGCCGCCGCGCAGGGCGACGACGCGCGGCGCTGCGACGCGCGACTCCGGAAGAAAACTGACCTGGCCCCGCACGCGCCGGATGCGCAGCGCGCCCGACGGCGCGAGCTGAACCGCGTTCGCGGCGTTCGCCAGCACGACGACCGGCGCGCGCGCGAGCTCGCGGCCCTCGCCGTCGAGCGCGAGCCAGGATTCGCCCGAGCGCGCGAGGCGCGCGACTTCGCAATCGAAGCGGGCCTCCAGGCGCGCGCCCGCCGCCGCGAGCTGCGCGTGGATCAGCGACAGCGGCTTGATCCATCCGCTGGACGGAAACCACAGCCCGCCCGCGCCGACCGGCACGCCCGCGTGCGCGCTCGCTTCCTCGCGCGTGACGTACTGCGCATACTCTGCGGGATACACGTGCGCCGCGATGGCCGCGCGCTGCGCCTGCTCCTCGCGTTCCTCGCGCGCGAGCTGCAGGACGCCGCAGGCGTCCCAGACCGGACCCGGCGCGGCGCGCTCGAGCGCGCGCCACTGCGCGAGCGCCGCAAGAAACCCGGCGCGCGTGAGCCTCGCGAAGAGACTGTCGTCCGGGGTGACCACGGGATGAAACACGCCCGCCGGGCGGCCGGGCTCGCCGGCGGGCGGTCGAGGCAGGCGCTCGAAGAGCGTCACGTCCCAGCCGCGCGCGCACAGGCGCTCGCTCACCGCCGCCCCGGAAATGCCGGCCCCCACGACGATTGCACGGCGCGCGGCGAACCCGCTCGCCCCTCGCCCTGCGCGCAGCAGCCGCGCGACGAGCATGTCGCGCTTGCGTGCAAACCCCGGCCGCTTGCCGACCTCGAACCCGGCGCTGCGCAATGCGTCGCGCACGGCGCCGGCGACGCTCCAGGTCGCCGCCGTTGCGCCGGGCGCGCAGGCGCGCGCGACGACCTTCATGAGTTCCGGCGACCACAGCGCCGGGTTGCGCGCGGGATCGAAGCCATCCAGAAAGACCGCGTCCGCGGCGAGCCGCAGCTCGCGCAGCGCGCGCGTGGCGTCGCCGATCGCCAGCGTGAGCTGGACGCGCCCCGCGTCGAACGCGAGACGATGGACCGCGGGCACGAGCAGCGGCCAGGCGGCGTGCAGCAGTGCGGCGAGCGGTGCGAACTCCGGGTAGCGGGCGTGCAGCTGCTCGAGATCGTGCCGCGTGAACGGATGCTTTTCCACCGACACGAAATGCAGGCGCTCGCAGCGCTGTGGATCCTCGCGCCAGGCGTGCCAGGTGGTGAGGAAGTTGAGCCCGAGGCCGAACCCCGTCTCGAGGATGGTGAAGCCGCGCCGGCCGCGCCAGCGCTCGGGCAGATCGTTGCCGCCGAGGAACACGTGGCGCGCCTGCGCGGGGCCGCCCTCGGCGCTGTGATAGACGTCGCCGAACGCCGCCGAGTACGGCGTGCCGTCCGCCGCGAAGGCGAGCCGCGCGGGCTCGACCGGTTCGGCCATCGGGGCCGCTCAGGCCGCCTGGCCGACCAGATGCACTTCGCGCCGCGGCATCGGCATGACGATGTGGCGATCGCGGAACGTCTCGAGGATGGCGCGGTTGATCTCGCCGCCCGCCGGCACGTAATCCTCCACGCTGACCCAGGGGCAGACGCCGATGCGCACCGCCTCGTCCACGCGCGCGACGAACACCAGCGGCGCCGGGTCCTGGAGCACGCGCGCGTTCGCGCCGAGGACTGCCTGGATCGCGCCCACCACCGCGCCGACGTCGGCGTCGTGCGCGACGTGCACGCGCAGATCGAGCTGCCGCAGGCGGCCGTAGTTGTGCAGGATCTCGCCGACGATCTTGCGGTTCGGGATCACGACGCGCGAGCGGTCCGGATGGCCGAGCGTGGTGTTGAACAGGCTGATGTCGAGCACGCTGCCCTCTTCCTTGGCGATCGAGACGTAGTCGCCGACGCGAAACGGCTGCGCGAAGATGATCGTCAGCCCCGCGACGAGGTTGCCGAGCACGCCCTGCATGGCGAGCGCGATGCCCGCGCCGGCGACGCCCAGCCCGGCGACGAGCGGCAGCAGCTCGACCCCGAGATTCTGCAGCGCCATGATGAGGAACAGCCCGAAGACGACGACGCGCACCACGCGCTCGGCGAGCGCGCGCACCGGAGGTTCGAGGCGGAAGCGCTCGATGGCGCGCCCCATGGCGAGGCCCGCCCAGCGCCCGACCACGTAGCCCGCCGCGACGATGAGCGCGGCGACGAGCAGTTTCGGCCCGAACTTCATGGCGAGGTCGATGGCGGTGACGCGGATCTGGTCGAGGGTTTCGATTTTCGGGTCCATGCGGATTCCTTTTCTGCGGGATAGGGGTTGACCGCGTCGCGCCGCCTGCCGGCCCGGGCGTCGTCCGTTGGCGCCGGAGGGCGATCACTTCGGACGTAGAATTGTCCTCTCGGAGAACCGCGATGAACAAGCCTGCTGACGTAAGACTCGATACCGTCCCGATGTGGATCGGCGGCCGCGCCTGGGTGCCGCCGAGCCCGCGCCTCGGCGACGTCTTCAACCCGGCGACCGGGCAGATCGCGCGGCGCGTGCCCTATGCCTCGGCCGGCGACGTCGATGCGGCCGTGGGCGCGGCGACCGCCGCGCTCGCCGAATGGCGCGACTGGCCCGCGCTGCGGCGCGCGCGCGTCATGCAGCGCTTTCTGCGGCTGATGGAGGAGAACCAGCAGGACCTCGCGCGCATCGTCACCGCGGAGCACGGCAAGACGCTGCCCGACGCGCTGGGCTCGATCCAGCGCGGCATGGAGGTGATCGAGTTCGCCTGCGGCATCCCGCAGCTGCTCAAGGGCGAGCATTCGGAGAACGTCGGCACGCAGGTGGACACGCACACGGTGCGCCAGGCGGTCGGCGTGTGCGCGGGCATCACGCCGTTCAA
>DKBI01000351.1 GCA_002451175.1 Betaproteobacteria bacterium UBA6904 | reverse complement strand
TCGCCGCGCGCGCCAAGACCGAGGAGAAGGGTCCCATCGTTGAGCGCATCGAGAACTACATGCTTACGCCCACGCCGTATTCCAAGACCAGGTAAGCGCGCAGTCGGCGCCGTCATGCGTAGACGCGCTGCAGGCGGGCTTCTGCCATGAAAGCCATCGCGAAAATCCTCGCAGCGATAGTGTCGCTGCTGTTGCTGGCGCTCGTTGCGGCGGTGGCGGCGAGCTGGGAGCCGGACCGCCCGGTGTCCGAACTCACCGGGCGCTGGGCGCGGCCGCCTTCGGTCTTCCTCCCGGTGCGCGGAATGAGCGTGCATCTGCGCGACGAAGGCCCGCGCGGCGACCCCGTGCCCATCGTGCTGCTGCACGGCACTTCGTCCAGTTTGCACACCTGGGACGGCTGGGCCAAGGCGCTCGCGCAGGACCGGCGCGTGGTGCGCTTCGACCTGCCGGGCATCGGCCTCACCGGACCTTCGCCGGACGAGGACTATCGCATCGAGCGCTACGTCGAATTCGTGGGTGCCATGCTGGATGCGCTGGACATTTCGCGCTGCGTGATCGCCGGCAACTCCTTCGGTGGCCAGGTGGCCTGGGAAACCGCGCTGGCCTACCCCGCGCGCGTGGACAAGCTCATCCTGGTCGATGCGGCGGGCTATCCGTTTCAGCCGGTGTCGGTCCCGATCGGATTTCGCATCGCGCGGATACCGTTGTTGAACAGCCTCATGGAGCATACCTTGCCGCGCGGGCTGATCGAAGCCAGCGTGCGCAACGTCTATGGCGATCCGGAGAAGGTCACGGCGGAACTGGTGGACCGCTATTTCGAGCTTACCTTGCGTGCCGGCAACCGGCGTGCCCTGGTGAAGCGCTTCGCACAGGCGCCGGCCGGCATTCATCCGGAAAGGATTAAAGCGCTGAAAGTGCCTACGCTGATTCTGTGGGGCGGACGCGACCGGCTGCTTCCGCCGGCAGATGCGCTGAGCTTCCAGCGCGATATCGCGGGCAGCCGCCTGGCCGTATTCGGCGAGCTCGGGCATGTGCCGCAGGAAGAAGACCCGGCAGCAAGCCTCGTGGCCGTGAAAACTTTCCTGCGCTGAGCGCGGGTACGCGCGAGCCCCTTGCGGACTAGGCCTTTATATACGCGGCGGGCTTGGCGTAGACTAGGGGCCTGGACCCGGACATAGGGAGCAAACCGCTGGGGCGTCGTCGCTGGGCGCACCCCGGTTCCAGCGGGCAGGAGTCGCATGACACATGTCTTGATCGTCGAGGACCACGAGGAAAACCGCAACCTCCTGAAGCTGTTGCTCGAGGCCAATGGCTATCGGGCGACGGTCGCGGGCGATGGCGTGGAGGCGCTGGCCTGCGCGCGGCGCGACCCGCCCGATGCCATCGTCTCGGACGCGCTGATGCCGAAAATGGACGGCTTCGCGCTTTGTCGCGAGTGGATGCAGGACCAGAAGCTCAAGACCATACCGTTCATTTTTTACTCCGCCACCTATATCCGCCCGGAGGACGAGCAATTCGCCATGGCCCTGGGCGCGGTGCGCTATCTGATCAAGCCGCTGGAGGCGAAGGTGTTTCTCGCCGAGTTGAGCGCGGTTCTGCAGCAATGGGCGGGACGGCCCGCTCCCACCCCGCCGTCGGTCTTGGACGAAGCCGCGGCCCACGCCCTGCACGAGTCGGCGCTGGCGCGCAAGGTCGAGGACAAGATGACGCAGCTGGAGGCCTTGAACCGCAAACTGCGCGAAAGCGAGGCAAAATTCCGGCGCATCTACGACAGCCTGCAGGACGTCTATCTCGAGACCAGCCTGGACGGGATCATTCTGGAGATCGGCCCCCAGGTCGTGACGCTGTCCAAGGGGCAGTACAAGCGCGAGGATCTCATAGGCAAATCGGCGAACGTGCTGTACGCCGATTTCGGGCACAGGGACGCCATCCTGGACGCCATCAAGCAGCACGGACGGGCCGTCGACATGGATGCCACCTTCAAGAATCGCGACGGTTCCCTGATTCCCTGCTCGGTATCGGGGACCATCGTGCGCGGCACCGAAAACGAGGCAAGAATGGTCGCGACCTGGCGCGATATCAGCCGGCGCAAGGGCGTTTGACCAAGAAGACCCCCGTCGCATCCCCAATCGACAAGCATTGAGCAAGGTCAAGGCCGCCCACTCTTGGCGTACTAGGCTGGATGCGGGTGGCGCAGCCAGTCAGGGCGCGCCGCTCCTTGCATGCGCATCCACAGGCTCACCGCCGAACAGGCCCTTGCCAGCCTCAGGACCAACTCCGTCGGGCTAGACCGCGGCGAGGCCGCGCGCCGGCTGCGCGAGTACGGCCCCAACCACGTGGAAGAACTCGGCCGCGAACATTTGCTGCTGTCCTTCGCGCGCGAGTTCACCCATTTTTTCGCCATCATCCTCTGGGTCGCAGCGGCGCTGGCGTTTTTCGCCGAGCATTTCGACCCGGATCAGGGAATGGCGCGGCTCGGCGCCGCCATCGTCGGCGTGATCGTGATCAACGGCATATTTTCCTTCTGGCAGGAATACAAGGCCGAGCGTGCGGTGGCGGCGCTGCGCAAGCTGCTGCCGCAGAAGGTGCAGGCCCTGCGCGGCGGCGATACCGTGGAGCTGCTCGCCAGCGATCTGGTGCCCGGCGACATCGTCTTGCTGGAAGAGGGCAATTCCGTGCCGGCCGACTGCCGCCTGCTCGAAGCCCATGCGCTGCGCGTGAACACCGCCACGGTCACGGGCGAGTCCCTGCCGAAAATGCGCGATTGCGAACCCAGCACGGAAGACGCGCCGCTGTACGCCAGAAACATCGTGCTGGCCGGCACCGCGGTGGTGTCGGGACGCGCGCGCGCGCTGGTGTACGCGACCGGCATGCGCACCGAATTCGGCCGGATCGCGCATCTCACGCAGACCGCGGGCGAAACGAGCTCGCCGCTGCAGCGCGAAATCGCGCGCCTGTCGCGCATCGTCGCGGTTCTGGCAACGGGGCTGGGCGTGAGCCTGTTCTTCGTCGGCCAGGCGCTGGGCCTTCCGGCCTGGGAAAACGTTCTTTTCGCCATAGGCATGATCGTCGCCAACGTGCCCGAGGGGCTGTTGCCCACGGTGACGCTGTCTTTGGCGATGGCGACCCAGCGCATGGCGAAGCGCAACGCCCTGGTTCGCCACCTTCCCGCAGTCGAGGCGCTGGGCTCGACCACCACCATATGCTGCGACAANNACCGGAACGCTGACGCAGAACCGCATGTCGGTGCGGCGGCTGTGGCTGGGCGGCGGTTTCCTCGCCTGGGAGAATGGCTCGGCACAGGCGCGCGGCGCGGAGGATCACCGCCAGCTGTTCATCAACGCGGCGCTGTGTCACAACCTCGAGCGGGTCGACGAGCAGGGTCAGAGCAAGCTGGTGGGAGACCCGACGGAACTGGCGCTGGCGGAAATGGGGCGCAGCGCCGCGGGCGAGCTGGACGCGTTTGTGCGCATAGACGAGCTGCCCTTCGATACCGACCGCAAGCGCATGTCGGTGCTGTGCGACACGCCGCAGGGACGCGTGCTCTACTGCAAGGGTGCGCCGGAAACAGTGCTCGCGGTCTGCGAACACATCCACCTCGACGCCGGCGTCGCGCCGCTGGATCCGGCGGCCAGGACGCGCCTGCTGGCGGCGCAGGAGCAGATGGCCGAGGCCGGCCTGCGCGTGCTCGCCTTCGCCCATTGCACGCTGGCCGCAGACCTGCCGGCAGCGGAGCTCGGCATGACCCTGGACGGTCTGGTGGGCTTGGAAGACCCGCCGCGGCCCGAAGTGCCCGAGGCCGTCGTGCGCTGCGCCACGGCCGGCATACGCATCATCATGGTCACGGGGGACCATCCGCATACGGCGCTGGCCATTGCGCGCGAAATCGGCTTGGTGCAGTCGGAGCGGCCGCTGCTCGTGCGCGGCGACGAGCTGCGCGCGATGTCGCCGACGCAGCTGCAGCTCGCGCTGGACGCCAGGGAGATCATATTCGCGCGCGTCGCAGCGGAGCAGAAAATGCTCATCGTGCAGGCGCTCAAGAAGAAGGGCGAGATCGTCGCCGTCACCGGCGACGGNNCCGGAGATCGTTCCCTACCTCGCCTTCGTCTTCTTCAGGATTCCGCTGCCGCTGACCATCATTCAGATCCTGGCGGTGGACCTGGGCACCGACATGCTGCCGGCGCTCGCGCTGGGCGCCGAAGCGCCGGATCCGGAGGTCATGAAACGCGCCCCGCGTGCGCGCGGCGAGCGCCTGCTCTCACCCGGCCTGATCGCCCGTGCGTATCTGTTTCTCGGCGTGTTGGAAGCGGCCGCCGCGATGGGCCTGTTCTTCTTCGTGCTGGACGCAGGCGGCTGGCACTACGGCGAACTGCCGGGCAAGACCGACCCGCTGTATTTGCAGGCGACCACCGCCTGCCTGGTGGCCATCGTGGTGACCCAGGTGGCGAACCTGTTCCTCTGCCGCCACCCGAGGAAATCGTCGCTGTCCTTCAGCCTGCTCGGCAATCCGCTGATCCTGCTCGGCGTCGCGACGGAACTCGGGCTGATCCTGCTGATCGTCTATACGCCCGCGGGCAACTGGCTGTTCGGCACGGCTGCGGTCGGTTTCGAAATCTGGCTGCTCGCCCTCGCGCTTGCCGCGGCGATGTGGGTCCTGGAGGAAGCGCGCAAACTGCTGCGGCGCCGGAGCGCGGCCGTACGCGCTGGCGTAGACTAGTAAGGAAATCGGCAATTGCCCGCGCCGGCCATGACCAGCATGTCGGGCCGGATCGAAATTCGGGCGATTCGCTTTTTGACGAACTCGGCGGCCTCAGCACATGGAAGAGCCCAGGGACATCGACCAAGCGGCGATACAGGAGCATGCCCGGCGCACGGTCGAGCAGACGGCATTGCGCAAGGTGCGCAAGACGCTGGACGAGATCGAGCAGACGCAAACCGTCGAGCGCCGTGCTTTGCGCAAGATCGTGATCGTGTGCGTGATCCTGGCGCTGCTCGGCGCCTGGTTCTACTGGGGGCTGATCTTCGGCGACCGGGGCATGCCCAAGCAGACGCCGCTGCAGGTGCCGGGTACCGCGCAGCAGAAACAATAGGACCATGTCGCGCGTTCAGGGCTTTCCCCCGATAGAGAACGCACGGGCGCGCATCCTGATACTCGGCAGCATGCCGGGAGCGGCGTCGCTGGCGGCGGGGCAATACTACGCGCATGCGCAGAATCTTTTCTGGCACATACTCGGCGAAGTCACCGGCGCGGCGCCCGCGCTCCCTTATGCGGCCAGGGCCCGGGCGCTCAAGGCGAACGGCATCGCGTTGTGGGACGTGCTTGCATCCTGCGCGCGCGAGGGCAGCCTGGATTCCGCGATCGACGACACGACCATCAGCGTCAACGATTTCGTGTCGTTCTACCGCACCCATCCGCAAATCGCGCAGGTGTACTTCAACGGGGCCAAGGCGGAAGCCTGCTACCGCAGGTACGTGCTGCCGCTGCTGGCGGATGCGGCCGCGCCGTCGGTGTATCGCCGCCTGCCTTCGACCAGCCCGGCCAACGCTTCCATGTCGCGCGCATACAAGCGCCGGGTGTGGAAGCAGGCGCTGCGGCTGGCGCTCGCGCGCCACGCCCGTGCCGGGGCTAGCGGCTGAGGGTGCTCAGCCGTCGAGGAGCAGCGCACCGCGCGCGCGCATGCGCTCGATTTCTTCCTGCGCGTAGCCCCAGTCCGCCAGCGCCTGCGCACCGCCTTCGCCGCGGCGCGGCGCGCCGCGCGCGACTGCACCGGGCGTGCGCGAGTAGCGCGGCGCCGGCGCCGGCTGGGTGACGCCGTCGATTTCGATGAAGGCGCCGCGCGCGCGGTTATGCGCGTGCTGCGGCGCTTCGGCGAGCGACAATACCGGCGCGAAGCACACGTCCGTGCCCTCCATTTCGCGGCACCATTCCTCGCGCGTCTTGCGCTTGAAGGCGGCCGCGAAAGCGGCGCGCAGTTCGGGCCAGCGCGCGAATTCGAACTGTCCCGGCAGGTTTGCCGGGTCCAGCCCCAGCCGGCGCAGCAGTTCCGCGTAGAAACGGCCCTCGATTGAGCCTATGGCCACGTGCTTCCCGTCGGCGGTTTCGTAGGCGTTGTACCAGGGCGCGCCGGTGTCGAGCACATTGACGCCGCGCTCGTCGCGCCAGTGGCCGGCGGCCATGCGCCCGTAGAACATCGCCATCAGGGCGGACGCGCCCTCGGTCATGGCGGCGTCGATCACCTGGCCCTTGCCCGAGGCACGCGCTTCGAACAGCGCGCAGGCAATGCCGAAAGCGAGCACCATGCCGCCGCCGCCGAAATCGCCCACCAGGTTGAGCGGCGGCACCGGCGCCTCGCCTCTGCGTCCGATGGAATGCAGCGCACCGGTGAGCGCGATGTAATTGATGTCGTGGCCCGCGGCTTGCGCCAGCGGTCCGTCCTGTCCCCAGCCGGTGATGCGGCCGTAGACCAGACGCGGGTTGCGCGCAAAGCAGGCGTCCGGACCCAGACCCAGGCGTTCGGTGACGCCGGGCCTGAATCCCTCGATCAACGCGTCGGCGCGGGCCGCGAGCTCCAGCACCGTCTCGACGGCTTCGGGCTGNNGGCAGTCCCAGATCGCTCGCCTGCAGCCGGTCCACGCGCAGCACGTCCGCGCCCATGTCGGCGAGCAGCATGCCGCAGAACGGCCCCGGGCCTATGCCTGCGATTTCGAGGACTTTGACGCCGGCCAGCGGTCCGCTCATGTTCTGCTCCTCCGGTTTCACTTCGGGAAATCCGCCGTGCGCTTGTCGAGGAAGGCGGCGATGCCCTCGCGCGCCTCCGGCTGGTGCAGCAGGTGCGAGAACGATTCGCGCTCGAGCTCCAGGTGGCTGGCGAGCTCCGGACAGACCGCCTGATTGAGCAGGCGCTTGATGCGTCCTATGGCCCCAGTCGCGCCCTGCGCGAGTTTGCCCGCCCAGTCCACGGCTTCGGCGCGCGCAAGGCCCGGGTCCGCCAGGCGATTGATGACGCCGGCCTGGTACAGGCGCTCGGCGCCTACGGGCACGCCCTCCATCAGCAGTTCGCTTGCGAGCTGCAGCGGCAGCGCACGCGGCAGCAGCAGGCTGGGCGCGCCGTCGGGGGACAGGCCGATTTTCACGTAAGCCATGGTAAAGCGCGCATCGCGCGCGGCGACGATCAGGTCGCAGGCGAGCGCGAGCGAAAATCCGGCCCCGGCCGCATTACCCTCTATTGCGGCGATGATGGGCTTGGGGAATTGGCGCATGCTGCGGATCAACTCGTTCAGCACGCCGATGCGCGCGACGATCGCGGCGCGCGGCTTGTCCTGGAACTCGCGCAGGCTGGCGAGATTTCCGCCGCTGCAGAAGTGCGCGCCTGCCCCGGTCAGCACGGCGGCGCCCACGGCAGGGTCGCTGGCCGCGAGGCGCAGCGCTTCGGCCGCAGCCCGGCTCAATTCGGGCATGAGCGCGTTTCTTTGGGCCGGATTGTCTATGGTCAGCAGCAGCACGCCATCGCGGGTCTGCACGTCGAGTTTGGCGCTCATTCGGACTGGCCTTTGCATGGTGGAAGCGATGTCAACATAGCAGATCGAACTCGATCCTGGCAAAAAACGGGCCGTTTCGGCGGGTTGAAAACGGCGGCGTGGCAACCAGGTGTGAAAGTCCGCGGTGATATAATCGAGCCCTTCAATCGCGCCATCCCAAGGACTCCCCATGGACCTCAATTACACCAAGGAAGAACAGGCGTTTCGCGACGAAGTGCGCAAATTCGTGCACGAAAATCTCCCCAAGGACATCGCCGACAAGGTGCTGCATCACAAGCGCCTGGTCAAGGACGACTGGGTGCGCTGGCAGAAGATTCTGCACAAGAAGGGTTGGGTCGCCCCGAACTGGCCGAAGGAGTACGGCGGCTGCGCCTGGACGCCGATCCAGCAGAACATCTTCGAAGAGGAATGCGGCTATGCGGGAGCGCCGCGCGTGATGCCTTTCGGCCTGGTGATGGTGGCGCCGGTAATCCAGCATTTCGGCAGCAAGTGGCAGAAGGAATACTACCTGCCGCGCATCCTGTCCTCCGAGGACTGGTGGGCGCAGGGCTACAGCGAGCCCGGCTCCGGTTCGGACCTTGCTTCGCTCAAGACCAAGGCGGTGCGCCAGGGCGATCATTACATCGTCGACGGGCAGAAGACCTGGACCACGCTGGGCCAGTACGCCGACATGATCTTCTGCCTGGTGCGCACGGACTCCACGGTTAAAAAGCAGGAAGGCATCTCTTTCCTGCTGATCGACATGAAATCGCCAGGCATCACCGTGCGACCGATCATCACCCTGGACGAAGAGCACGAAGTGAACGAAGTGTTCTTCGACAACGTCAAGGTTCCAGCGGAGAACCTGGTGGGTGAGGAGGGCAAGGGCTGGACCTACGCCAAATTCCTGCTCGGCCATGAGCGCACCGGCATCGCGCGCGTGGGCGAATCCAAGCGCGAACTGGAGCAGTTGAAGGCGATCGCGTCCAAGGAGTTGCGCAACGGCAAGCCGCTGATCGAGGACCCGCGCTTTCGCGACCGCATCACCGCGGTCGAAGTGGAGCTGATGGCGCTGGAGATCACGCTGCTGCGCGTGCTGTCCTCGCGCACCAAGCCCGGCCCCGAGGCTTCCATACTCAAGATCAAGGGCACCGACGTGCAGCAGGCGCTGACCGAACTGACCATGGAAGCGGTGGGGCCGTACGCGCTGCCTTTCCGCCCGGAGGCGCGCGCGGGCGACTGGCACGGCGAATCCGTAGGGCCCGAGTACGCGGCTTCGGCGGCGGCGGTGTACTTCAATTACCGCAAGACTTCCATCTACGGCGGATCGAACGAGATCCAGCGCAACATCATTTCGCAAATGGTTCTGGGACTCTGATCATGGACTTCATATTCAGCGACGAACAGCAGCAACTGCGCGACAGCCTGCAGAAATTCATCGGCAAGGAATACGGCTTCGAGGCGCGCAAGGCGATCATCGCGTCGGAGCAGGGCTTTTCCGACAAGGTGTGGGCGCAGTTCGCCGAGATGGGCATCCTCGGCGTGGCCTTTGACGAAGCGCACGGCGGCTTCGGCGGCAGCTCGGTGGACACCATGCTGGTGATGACGGAACTCGGCCGCGGCATCGTGGTCGAGCCGTATTTTTCCACGGTCGTGCTGGGCGGCAGCCTGATCGACCTTGCCGGCAGCGAGGCGCAGAAGCAGGCCGTCCTGTCCGAGGTGGTGGAAGGGAAGCTCCTGCTCGCGGCGGCACTCGGCGAGCCGAATTCGCGCTATGAGCTGAACTGCGTCCAGACCACGGCCAAGCGCGACGGCGCGGGCTATGTGCTGAACGGGCACAAGGCGGTGGTGCTGCACGGCGAGAGCGCGGACAAGCTGGTGGTGTCGGCGCGCACCGCGGGGGCGGCGCGCGAAGCCAAGGGCATCAGCCTGTTCCTGGTCGACAAGGCGAGCGCCGGCGTCGCGGTGCAGGGTTATCGCACCATAGACGGCATGCGCGCGGCCGAGATCAAGTTCTCCAACGTCAAGGTCGGGGCCGACGCCGCGCTGGGCGAGATCGACAACGCGCTGCCGGTGCTCGAACGCGGTGCCGATTTTGCGGTGTCCGCGCTGTGCGCCGAAGCGGTGGGCGCGATGGAAGCGCTGAACGCGGCCACCTACGAGTACCTGAAGACGCGGCAGCAGTTCGGCCGCCCGATCGGCAGCTTCCAGGCGCTGCAGCACCGCGCGGTGGACATGATGATCCATTGCGAGCAGTCGCGTTCGCTGGCGCTGCTGGCCTCGATCAAAGTCCAGTCCGAGGATCCGAACGAGCGCAAGCGCACGGTGTCCGCGGCCAAGATCCAAATCGGCCGCTCCGGCCGCGCGATCGGCGAGGAGGCGATACAACTGCACGGCGGCATGGGCGTGAGCAACGAGCTTGCCGCCGGCCATTACGCCAAGCGCCTCGCCATGATCAACGCCACCCTGGGCGACGTGGAGCATCATTCCGAGCGCTTCGCCAGCGCCGCCTAGAAAATCCATTCCTGCAGGGGCGTGCCCGCGAATGGTTCGCGGGCACGTTCGCTTCGGCGACCCTGCAGCCACGCAATCAAACAACGAGGTCGCCATGACAACCAATATGCAGGTCCTGCTCGCTAGCCGACCCACCGGCTGGGTGACGGAAGAAAATTTCAGGATCGTGAACACTCCGGTGCCCGTGCCGGCCGAGGGCCAGGTCCTGGTGCGCAACCACTATCTGTCGCTCGATCCGTACATGCGCGGGCGCATGAACGAAGTCAAGTCCTATGCCGCCAGGCAGGAACTCGACCAGGTGATGATCGGCGGCACGGTGGGCGAGGTGATCGAGTCGAAGCATGCGAAGTTCAAGGCCGGCGACATCGTCCAGGGCATGTACGGCTGGCAGCAGTACGGTTGCTCCGACGGCACCGGCTTGAACAAGGTGGACGTGAGCCGCGTGCCCATGTCGGCCTACCTCGGGGTGATCGGCATGCCCGGGGTGACGGCCTGGGTCGGGCTGCTCGACATCTGCCAGCCCAAGGCGGGCGAGACCGTGGTCGTGTCCGCGGCCTCGGGCGCGGTCGGCAGCGCCGTGGGCCAGATCGCCAAGCTCAAGGGCTGCCGCACCGTGGGCATCGCCGGCGGCAAGGAAAAATGCGACTACGTGGTGAACGAGCTCGGTTTCGACGCCTGCGTCGATTACAAGGCCGGCAGACTCAACCAGGACCTGAAGGCGGCCACGCCCGACGGCATCGACTGCTATTTCGAGAACGTGGGNNGCGTCGGGCAAGCTGAAGTATCGCGAGACCGTGGCGCAGGGGCTGGAGAACGCGCCCAAGGCCTTCATCGGCCTGCTGAAGGGGCAGAATTTCGGCAAGCAGCTGGTCAAGCTCATCTAGCTACGTCACAGTGGCCGCCTTCGATCCGCGTTCGCACCAGCTGGCCGAGCCGCGCTGGTTCGAGGATTTTCGCGTCGGCGAGGTGTTCCGGCTGCCCAGCCGCACCATGAGCGACGCGCATTTCCTCGCCTTCCAGGCGGCGAGCGGCGACAACCATCCGGTGCACTACGACCGCGAATACTGCCGCGCCCGCGGCATGCCCGACATGCTCGCGCACGGCTTCCAGGTGCTGATCCAGACCGCCGCCGGCGCGGGCATGTTCCCGCACCAGGTGGACGATGCGCTCATGGGGTTCATCGAGCAGTCGAGTCGTTTTCTCAAGGGCGTGTACGCCGGCGACACCCTGTATTCGGCGCTGGAAATCACCGAGCTCGTGGCGCAGCGCACGACGGGCGTCGTCGTCATGCGCGCGACGGTGCGTAATCAGCGCGGCGAGCTGGTGCTCGACGGCACGCACAAATACCTCCTGCGCAAGCGCCACCCCGACAAAAAAGGATTGAAGCCATGATAGACCTGTACACCTGGCCGACACCGAACGGTCACAAGATCCACATCATGCTGGAAGAGACCGGTCTGCCCTATACCGTGCATCCGATCGACATCGGCGCGGGCGACCAGTTC
>DKBI01000093.1 GCA_002451175.1 Betaproteobacteria bacterium UBA6904 | reverse complement strand
GCCTGCTCGCTCGCCGGCACGCTCGGGCTGGGCAAGCTGATCGCGATCTACGACGACAACGCGATCTCGATCGACTCGGAGAAGGGCCACATCCGCCAGTGGTACACCGACGACGTGAAGAGGCGCTTCGAGGGCTACGGCTGGCAGGTGATCGCCGGCGTGGACGGCCACGACGTCGCGGCGATGGATCGGGCGATCCGCAAGGCAAAACGCGAGCGCACGCGCCCGAGCCTGATCTGCGCCAAGACGGTGATCGCCAAGGGCGCGCCGAACAAGGCGAATACCGGCGCGGCGCATGGCGCGCCGCTCGGCGAGGCGGAGATCGCGGCGACGCGCGCCGCCATCGGCTGGCCGCACGGGCCCTTCGAGATTCCGCAGGCCGTGTACGACGGCTGGAACGCGCGCCGGCGCGGCGCGGCCGCGGAGCGCAAGTGGCGCAAGCTGTTCGCGGCCTACGAGCGCGAGCACGGCTCGCTNNTGAAGCCCGCATTGCCGGAACTCGTCGGCGGCTCGGCGGATCTCGCCGGGTCCAATCTGACGATCGTCAAGGCGTCGAAGCCGGTCGGCCGGGACACTGGGGGGAACTACCTGTTCTACGGCGTGCGCGAATTCGGCATGTGCGCGGTGATGAACGGCCTGGCGCTGCACGGCGGCGTCATCCCCTATGGCGGCACGTTCCTCGTGTTCTCCGATTACGCGCGCAGCGCGCTGCGCATGGCGGCGCTCATGGCCCAGCGCGTGATCTACGTATTCACGCACGACTCGATTGGCCTCGGCGAGGACGGGCCGACCCACCAGCCGGTGGAGCACGCGACGGGCCTGCGCATCATTCCCAACCTCGACGTCTGGCGGCCGGCCGACACCGTGGAGACCGCGGTCGCTTGGGGCGCTGCGCTCGAGCGCCGCGATGGCCCGACGGCGCTGCTGCTGTCGCGGCAGAACCTGCCGTGCGCGCGGCACGACAACGTGGACGGCGTGAAGCGCGGGGGCTACGTGCTGCAGGACGCCGCGTCGCCACGCGCAGTGCTCATCGCCACCGGCTCGGAAGTTCAGCTGGCGCTCGCCGCGCAGAAGAGCCTCGCGGAGGCGGGCGTTCCGGTGCGCGTCGTCTCGATGCCCTCGACGAGCGTGTTCGACCGGCAGGACGCGGCCTACCGCGGCGCGGTGCTGCCGCCCGGGGTGCCGCGCGTCGCGATCGAGGCGGGCGTCTCGGATTACTGGCGCCGCTACGTCGGCGCGATCGACGACCGGCGCGGCGCCGTGGTGGGGCTCGACCGCTTCGGCGAGTCGGCGCCCGCGGGCGAGCTCTTCCGGCACTTCGGCTTCACAGCGGACAACATCGTCAAAATCGTCAGGAGCGTAATCACATGACCATCAAGGTGGCGATCAACGGGTTCGGGCGCATCGGCAGGAACATCGTCCGCGCGCACTTCGAGGACGGCCAGAAGCACGACCTGCAGTTCGTCGCGCTGAACGACCTCGGCGACGCCAAGACCAACGCGCATCTGCTGAAGTACGACACCGCGCACGGGCGCTTCAAGTCGAGCGTGGAAGTCCANNGCGTCGTGCACCACCAACTGCCTCGCGCCGCTCGTCAAGGCGCTCGACGACCGCATCGGCGTCGTCTCGGGCTTGATGACGACGGTGCACGCGTACACCAACGACCAGGTGCTGACCGACGTGTTCCACAAGGACCTGCGGCGCGCGCGCTCCGCTTCGCAGAACATGATTCCGACGAAGACCGGGGCCGCCGCGGCCGTGGGTCTCGTGCTGCCGCACCTCAACGGCAAGCTCGACGGTTTCGCGATCCGCGTGCCGACGATCAACGTCTCGATCGTCGACCTGACTTTCGTGGCGAAGAAGGCGGCGACGGTGGAGGAGGTCAACCAGGCCGTGCTCGAAGCGTCGCAGGGCGCGATGAAGGGGGTGCTGGAGTACAACAAGGACCCGCTGGTGTCCTCGGACTTCAACCACAACCCGGCGAGCTCGGTATTCGACTCGACGCTGACCAAGGTGACGGGCGGCACGCTGGTGAAAGTGACGTCCTGGTACGACAACGAATGGGGCTTCTCCAACCGCATGCTCGACGCGGTCGTGGCGCTGATGAACGCGCGCTGAGGCGGCGACCGTGAAGTTCAAGCGCATGGCGGACCTGGACCTGCGCGGCCAGCGCGTGTTCATTCGCGCGGATCTCAACGTGCCGCAGGACGACGCGGGCAACATCACCGACGACACGCGCATCCGAGCCTCGGTGCCCGGCATCCGGCTGGCGCTCGACCAGGGCGCCGCCGTGATGGTCACTTCGCATCTCGGCCGGCCGAAGGAAGGCGAGCTGAAGCCGGGGGACTCGCTGGCGCCCGTCGCGCGGCGGCTCGGCGAGCTGCTGCAGCGCGAGGTGCGGCTGGTCGGCGGCTGGGTGGACGGCGTGCAGGTGCAGCCGGGCGAAGTCGTGCTCCTCGAGAACTGCCGCACCAACCAGGGCGAGAAGGCGGACGACGAGGGGCTCGCGCGCAAGATTGCCGCGCTCTGCGACGTCTACGTGAACGATGCATTCGGCACGGCGCACCGCGCCGAGGCGACGACGCACGGCGCGGCGCGCTTCGCGAAGGTCGCCTGCGCCGGCCCGTTGATGGCGGCGGAGCTGGAGGCGCTCGGCCGCGCGCTCACCCGTCCCAAGCACCCGCTCGTCGCCATCGTCGCCGGCTCGAAGGTCTCGACCAAGCTGACGATTCTCGCGGCGCTCGCAGAGAAGGTGGATCAGCTGATCGTCGGCGGCGGCNNAACGGGCCGGTCGGCGTGTTCGAGATCGAGCAGTTCGCCAAGGGTACCGAGACGCTCGCTCGCGCGATCGCCGCGTCCAAGGCCTTCTCGATTGCCGGCGGCGGCGACACCGTGGCGGCGATCAACAAGTTCGGCATCGCCGGGCGCATCGGCTACATCTCGACCGCGGGCGGCGCATTTCTCGAGTTTCTCGAGGGCAAGACGCTGCCGGCCGTCGCGGCGCTCGAGGCGCGCGCCTAGCGCGTCTTGGCCCGCGGCGTAGGCGCCTTGCGCGCAAGGTCGCCACCGGTCGTCACGCCCGATGAAATCGCGAGCGCTGCTCTGGTTGGATCATGCATCGATCCTGGTCCCGGATCTGGCGCAGGCCATTGCAGCGTTCGATGCGCAGCTTGGGTTGCGCGTAACCCCGACGCCCGCGGCCCCGGACCGTCACAGCCGCCTGTACCTCGATCGGAGTTATCTCGAGGTTTCCGCGGGGGCCCCCGCAGACGCGTGGGCGGCACCGTACTTCTTCCTGCGTTTCAGCGATCCCGAGGCGCTGCGGCGCCACCTCGATGCGGTCGAGTTGCGCTTCCGGTTCGGTCGTTACACGGGCATCGACGGGCAATGGGACGACGTCGAGATCGCCGCGGCAGGCGTGCCTGTGCCGATCCTCGTGCGGCGCACCCATCCGCCCGACGTCGCGCGAGACTGGCCGCCTGCCCTGCGCGAGGCGCACCGATGCAGGGCGAGGACGCTCGCAGCGGTTCAGGTCACGGTGCCGGATCTGACAGTGGCGGTCGATGTCTATTGCCGGTTGACCGGCAGCGATCCCGAACCTGCAGGAGCCGTTGGTGATGTCGCGCGTGCAGAATTTCAGCTGCAGTCCGGCCGAATCATTCTGACGGAGGGGGCGGCGCCCGGCGTTAGCGCCGTCATTCTCGGCACGGCCTCGCTCTCGGAGTCGATGCGTGTCGCCGGTCCGCTGAGCGGCGCCCCGGTCGCGTGGAGCGACCCGCGCGCGACGCATGGTCTTCAGGTCGGTTTCATGCAAGTGGCCTGAGGATCGCTGCATTCACATCCGGAATTTCCTGGACGGTGCCAGGGCCGGCTCGGGACACCGAACGACCAGCCGGGGTACGATGCCGGCTATTCCTCCGCAGACGCCTGTGCGCACGCTGGATGGCGCGCCGTTTCGCGGCGTCCACATTAGCGGCACAAGGTAGACGATATGCGCGGTACCGCGGCATCGCTTGCAGCAGCTCTGGCCTTTGCGCTGTGCATGGCGATTGGGGTTGCTCACGCGCAGCCCACGCCGAAAGTCGTTCGGATCGGCGTGCTCGCGGGCGGCGGCTCTGGATTTCGGGCAGGCTATGAACCCTTCCGGCGGAGGTTGCGGGAACTCGGCTACGTGGAAGGCAGCGACCTCGCGCTTCATGTCCGGAATGCCGAGGGCAGGCCCGAACGCTATGCCACTCTGGCTGCCGAACTGGCTGAACTCAAAGTCGATGTGATCGTCGTTCAGGGCAATGCGGCGCTCGTTGCACTCCGCAAGGCAACGCAGACGATCCCGATCGTGATGGCGATGATCGGGGATCCCGTGGGGGCCGGTTTCGTGTCGAGCCTTGCGAAACCCGGGGGCAATATCACCGGGCTTTCCAACATGGCGGAAGGCATCAGCGAGAAGTGGGTGGAACTTTTGAAGCAGGCGGCGCCCGAAACCGCACGGTTGGGGGTCTTCTGGGACCCCAAGAACGCCGCGCACGCAACCATGTGGATGGCAATTCAAGATGCGTGCCGGACGCTGGGCGTCGGCGCCGCTGTCTGGGATGCGCGCAAGCCCGAAACGATCAATCAGGCCTTTTTTGCGATGGCCGCCGACAACGTCGGCGCGGTGATCGTCCTGCCGGATCCCGCTTTCGGCGCCAATCTGCGGCAGATCGCCGGCCTCGCCGCCAAACACCGAATGCCGGCCGTCTACGGATTCAGAGAGTTTCCGCTAGCGGGCGGTCTGATGAGCTATGGGCCGAGCATCGCGGACAACTGGCAGCGTGCTGCCGATTATGCCGACAAGCTCATCAAGGGCGCGAAGCCGGCTGACCTCCCCGTGGGCCAGCCGCTCACGTTCGAACTCGTCGTCAATCGCAAGGCCGCGACCGCGCTCGGCCTGACACTGCCGCGGTCATTCCTGCTGCGGGCGGACGAGGTGATCGAGTAGCGAGCCGAGCGATGTACGCAACCGGATCTCCCGCGTCGCGTCACGCCAACTTCCAGGTCACCTCGAGACAGCCACTCCCTTAGGCATTCAGCGAGCTTCACTTGACTCCCGCACAACGCAGCGCGGCGGCGCTCTTCGCAGCGACCGTCGTCAACCTGCCATTCGGCACGCTGTATGCGTTCAGCGTCTTCCTGAAGCCGATGGAGGCGCTGCTCGGCGCTACGCGCGCCGAGATGAGCCTCGTCTTCGGCCTCGCCACCGTGACGCTCACGATCGGC
>DKBI01000021.1 GCA_002451175.1 Betaproteobacteria bacterium UBA6904 | reverse complement strand
TCGCCGACGAGCCGACGGCGAACCTCGATGCCGCGTCGGCGCGCGAGATCCTGGACATCTTCCTGTCGTTCAACCAAGTGGGCGTGGCAGTGCTCATCGCGACGCATGATGAGCCGCTGATCGAATCCTACGGATGCCGCGTGCTGCGATTGAGCGCCGGCCGGCTGGTGCCCTGATGTTCGCCCGGCTGAGGCAGCACCGGCAGGCGTTGGCGCTCGCGGCGGCCAAGCTTGCCGCCCAGCCGCTGACCACGGTTCTGAACGCGCTCGTCATCGGCGTGGCGCTCGCCCTCCCGGCCGGCGGGTACACGCTGATTGCGAGCCTCGCCAGCGTAACCCGCCAGATGACGCCGGAGCCGCAGCTCTCGGTCTTCCTGAAGGACTCGGCGACGCGCGCACAGGCCGACGCGCTGGGCGACCGTCTCAAAGCCGATGCGCGCGTCGCGGCATTGCGCTTCGTGCCCAAGGACGAAGCGTTGAAGAGCCTGCGCGCGACCGAAGGTCTCGCGGAAGTCGTCGATGCGCTCGGCCGCAACCCGCTGCCGGACGCTTTCGTCGTGCGGCCCCGGGAGTCCGCGCCAGAAACGCTCGACGCGTTCGCGGCGGAGCTTCGGGGCCACCCCGGCGTCGCGCAGGTGCAGCTGGACTCGGCCTGGGTCCGGAGGCTAGCGGCCATTGCCCTGACCGGCCGGATGGCGACGGGGATCCTTGCCGNNATCCTCACGCATGCCGAGGAGATCGGGGTTTCGCGCCTGATCGGGGCGACCGACGCCTACATTGCGCGGCCGTTCTATTACCTCGGGGCGTTGCAGGGCGCCCTGGGTGGCGTCGTCGCGCTCGGGATCCTGGCGGGGAGCCTCGTGCTGCTCAACATGGGCGTCCGGGAACTGGCCGAGGCTTATGGATCGCCATTCCGTCTGGCGTTCCCGGTGCCCAGGGACGCGGCCAGCATCGTTGCCTTTGCCACCCTTCTCGGGTGGCTTGGGGCTTCACTGTCAGTGAGCGTACACTTACGTAAAATTCCTTGATTTTGATGTGGTTAATCGTCTTGGTCCGGGAACTTTGAGGGAGTATTAGCACTCGAAAGCAAGGAGTGCTAACATGCCTTCCCAAGGAGACGATCGCATGAGCAACGCCACCGCATTGCCGATGACGCTGCCGGTGCCCACGGCAGTTGGCAGCCTGGAAGCCTACGTTCAGACCGTCAACCGCTTCCCGATCCTGAGCGCCGACGACGAGCAGAAATTCGCCCGCCGCTTCCGCGAGGCCGGCGACCTGGAAGGCGCCCGCCAACTGGTCGTGTCGCACCTGCGCCTCGTGGTGGCGGTCGCGCGCGGCTACCTGGGCTACGGCCTGCCGCACGCGGACCTCATCCAGGAAGGCAATATCGGCCTGATNNCAGCGCAAGCTGTTCTTCAACCTGCGCTCGCTGAAGCAGGGCCTTGCACCGATGAGCCGCGAGGAAATCGGCCGGGTGGCGAAGGAACTCCGGGTCAAGCCCGAAGAGGTGGTCGAAATGGAGACGCGGCTTGCCGGCCGCGACATCACCTTCGAAAGCGACGACAACGACGAGGACGCCTACGCGCCCGTGCATTACCTCGCGGCGGATGCCGACGCGGAGCCCTCGCGGGTTCTCGAGGCCGAGGAGACCCAGCGCCTGCAAAGCGCCGGACTCCAGCAGGCGCTCGCCGCGCTCGATGCGCGCAGCCGGCAGATCGTCGAGGCCCGCTGGCTGAAGGACAAGGACGCAGCGACCCTCCATGACCTCGCCGCCGAGTTCAAGGTGTCCGCAGAGCGCATTCGGCAGATCGAGGCGAAGGCCCTGGAGAAGATGCGCAAGGTGATGGCGGCGGCTGCCGCCGCGCCGCGCGCCCTGCCGGCACCCGCCGCCTGATACGCCGCGGGTCCGGCCGTCGCGGACCCGCCTATTCGCCGAGCAGCACGCGCAGGTCGCCGCCGAGATCCGCGGCGATGCGCTCGTGCCGCACAAACAGGCGCAGTCGCCCCCGGCCATCGATCACGTAGCTTTGCGCGCTGTGGCTGACCGTGTAGCCCGTGCCCGCGGGCTGCTTCTCGAAGAACACCTTGAATTCCTTCGCGACGCGTCGCGTCGCCTCGAGATCGCCGTACAGCGCCAAGAACGCGGGATCGAACGCCGGCACGTAATTCGCCAGCACCTCGCGCGTGTCGCGCTCGGGGTCGACGGTGACGAACAGCACCTGGACGCGCGCCGCGTCGGCGCCGAGGCCGCGCACGGCACCCGCAAGATCCATCAGGGTCGTCGGGCAGATGTCCGGGCAATGCGTGTAGCCGAAATTGAGGATCACAATCCGGCCGCGGAAATCGGCCAGCGTTCTCGGCTCGCCGCGATGATCGGTGAGCGCCAGCTCGCGCCCGTAGTCGGCGCCGGTGATGTCGGTACTCTTGAACTTGGGGGCCGACGGCTGGCACGCGGCAAGCGCGAGCAGCAGGACGATCGGCGCGAGGCTACGCCAGATAATGGTCCACCAGAAGCGCCGCGAACAGCGCTGCGAGGTAAAGGATCGAGTAGCGGAACGCGCTGCGCGCCAGCCGGTCGCTGTAATGCGTGACGATGCGCACCGCGTAGGCCACGTACCCCGCGCCCAAGGCGACCGCCGCGACGAAATACAGCTCGCCGCTCATGCGGATCGCAAACGGCAGCAGCGAAACCGCGAACAGGATCAGCGTGTAGAGCAGGACCTGCAGCTGCGTGTACGCCTTGCCGTGCGTCACCGGCAGCATGGGCAGCCC
>DKBI01000346.1 GCA_002451175.1 Betaproteobacteria bacterium UBA6904 | reverse complement strand
GGTGTTGTTCACGTTCACCGACTTCCAGCTGATCTACGTGCTGACGCGCGGAGGGCCGCTGAACGCCACGCACCTGATGGCCACGCTGTCGTTCCAGCGCGCAATCTCCATCGGCGCGCTCGGCGAGGGCGCGGCGATCGCCATCGCCATGGTGCCGTTCCTGCTCGCGGCCATCCTGTTTTCCTATTTCGGCCTGCAGCGCCGCGCCTGGCAGCAGGGCGGGACCGACCGATGAGCGCCGCCGGCACCGATTCCCAGGGCATGCAGTACCTCGAGTCGCTGCCGCGGCGCGTCGTGACGCTGTACCTGCCGCTCGGGGTGTTCGTGTTCGTGCTGCTGTTCCCCTTCTACTGGATGGGCATCACGACGTTCAAGCCCAACGGCGAGCTGCTGACGCGCGAGGGCAACCCGTTCTGGGTCATGGAGCCGACGCTCGCGCACATCGAGAAGCTGCTGTTCCACACGTCCTATCCGCAATGGATGTGGAATACGGTGGTCGTGTCCGTCGTCGCCACCTTCACCTCGCTGGTCGCCTCGGTGCTCGCGGCCTACGCCATCGAGCGGCTGCGCTTCCGCGGCGCGAAGCCCACGGGGCTGGCGATCTTCCTCGCCTATCTCGTGCCGCCGAGCATCCTGTTCATCCCGCTCGCGGCCATCGTCTTCAAGCTGGGGCTGTACGACACCCGCTGGGCGCTGATCCTCAGCTACCCCACCTTCCTCGTGCCGTTCTGCACGTGGCTCCTGATGGGCTACTTCCGCTCGATCCCGTACGAGCTCGAGGAGTGCGCGCTGATCGACGGCGCCTCGCGCTGGCAGATCCTCGTCAAGATCATCCTGCCGCTCTCGGTGCCCGGCCTGATATCCGCCGGGATCTTCGCCTTCACGCTGTCGTGGAACGAGTTCATCTACGCCCTCACCTTCGTGTCCTCGTCGGAAACCAAGACCGTGCCGGTGGGCGTGGTGACCGAGCTGGTCGAGGGCGACGTCTATCACTGGGGCTCGCTCATGGCGGGCGCGCTGCTCGGCTCGCTGCCGGTGGCGGTGCTGTATTCGTTTTTCGTCGAACACTACGTCTCGGGCATGACAGGAGCGGTCAAGGAATGAACCAGCTCGACTTCAAGGGCCGCACGGCGATCGTCACCGGCGGCGCGCAGGGCATCGGCCTCGCCGTGGTGAAGCGCCTCGCGGCCTCCGGCGCCCGGGTGCGGATCTGGGATCGCGACGATGCGCTGCTTGCGAAGGCCGTCGCCGCGCTCGGCGGCGCCGGCGTCACGGGCGACGCGATCGACGTCACCGACCCGGCCGCCATCGACCGCGGCGTGCGCTCGGCGCTCGAGACCCTCGCCCGGATCGACGTGCTGGTGAACAACGCCGGCATCGCGGGGATGAACAAGCCCACCGTGGACTATCCGATCGACGAGTGGGAGCGCGTGCTGCGCATCAATCTCACGAGCCAGTTCCTGTGCTGCCGGGCGGTCGCGCCGCACATGGCGCGGGCGGGCTACGGCCGCATCGTCAACATCGCCTCGATCGCGGGGAAGGAAGGCAACCCCAACGCGGTGGCCTATTCCGCCTCCAAGGCGGGCGTGATTTCGCTCACCAAGTCGCTCGGCAAGGAGCTCGCGCAAGCCGGCGTGCTCGTCAACTGCGTGACGCCCGCGGCGGCGAAGACCGCGATCTTCGATCAGATGACCGAGCAGCACATCAACTTCATGCTGTCGAAGATCCCGATGGGGCGCTTCGTCACGGTGGACGAGATCGCCGCGCTCGTCGGCTGGCTCGCCTCCGAGGACTGCGCGTTCTCGACCGGCGGCGTATTCGACATCTCCGGCGGTCGCGCCACGTATTGAGGACGCGCCGCGCCCCGATGCGAGGACGCCCGCGCCGAGCCGCCAGGAAACGATAAGGCAACCGCACCCATGGCCAAGAAAACCCCTCCGCTGCGCAGCACGCGCTGGTTCGGCCGCGACGACATCTACGGTTTCCTCTACCGCAGCTGGGTGAAGAACCGCGGCGTGCCGCAGGACCAGTTCGACGGCCGGCCGGTGATCGGCATCTGCAACACGTACTCGGAACTGGTGCCCTGCAACTCGCACTTCCGCGCGCTGGCCGAGCACGTGAAGAACGGGATCCTCGAAGCGGGCGGCTTCCCGCTCGAATTCCCGGTGATGTCGCTCGGCGAGACGCTGCTGCGGCCCACGGCCATGCTCTACCGCAACCTGGCGAGCATGGACGTCGAGGAGTCCATCCGCGCCAATCCGCTGGACGGCGTGGTGCTGCTCGTGGGCTGCGACAAGACCACGCCGGCGCTGCTGATGGGCGCGGCGAGCGTCGATCTCCCGGCGATCGCCGTCTCGGGCGGCCCGATGCTCTCGGGCAAGTACCGCGGCACCGACATCGGCTCGGGCACCAACGTCTGGTCCATGTCCGAAGACCTGCGCGCCGGCCGGATCACACGCGCGGAGTTCCACGAGGCCGAGTCGTGCATGCATCGCTCGCACGGGCATTGCATGACGATGGGCACGGCCTCGACGATGGCCTCGATGGTCGAGGCGCTCGGCGTGGGCATGCCCGGCAACGCCGCGATTCCCGCGGTGGACGCACGGCGCAACGTGCTCGCGCGCATGGCGGGGCGGCGCATCGTGGATCTGGTTCGCGAGAAGACGCCGCTGTCGAAGATCCTCACCAAGGCGGCGTTCGAGAACGCGATCCGCGCCAACGCGGCGATCGGCGGCTCGACCAACGCCGTGATCCATCTCGTCGCCATCGCGCGGCGCATCGGCGTGGACCTGAAGCTCGAGGACTGGGACCGCCTGGGGCGGGATGTCCACTGCCTCGTCAACCTGATGCCTTCGGGCAAGTACCTGATGGAGGATTTCTACTACGCCGGCGGGCTGCCCGCGGTCCTGCGCGAACTGAGCGAAAGCCGCCTGCTGCATGACGACGCGCTCACGGTGAACGGCCGCACGATGGGCGACAACGTGCGCGAAGCGCCGTGCTGGAATCGCGACGTCATCCATTCGATGAAGAAGCCGTTCAAGAAGAACACCGGCATCGCGGTATTGCGCGGCAACCTCTGTCCCGACGGCGCGATCATCAAACCCTCGGCGGCGACGCCGAAGCTGCTGAAGCACCGCGGCCGCGCGGTGGTCTTCGAGTCCATCGAGGATTTCCACCGGCGCATCGACGACCCGGCGCTCGACATCGACGAGCGCTCGGTGATGGTGCTGAAGAACTGCGGCCCCAAGGGCTATCCGGGCATGGCCGAGGTCGGCAACATGCCGCTGCCGCCGAAGCTGCTGCGCAAGGGCGTCACCGACATGGTGCGGATCTCGGATGCGCGCATGTCGGGCACGGCCTACGGCACCGTCATCCTGCACGTCGCGCCCGAGGCGGCGGCGGGCGGGCCGCTCGCCCTGGTGCAGAACGGCGACCTCGTCGATCTCGACGTCGCCCGGCGCCGGCTCCAACTGCTCGTGCCCGAAGCGGAGCTGGCGGCCCGCCGCGCCAAGTGGCGCGCGCCGAAACCGCCGCTCGAGCGCGGCTACTGGAAGCTGTACACGGACCACGTGCTGCAGGCGAACGAGGGCGCGGACCTCGACTTCCTGGTTGGCAAGAGCGGGCCCTTCGTGCCGCGCGACAACCACTGATGAGCGCCGAGCAGGAACACGTTCTCGGCGAAGACGGCCAGTTCCACATCGAGGACGAGGCGGTCGACCTGCGTGTCTACCGCTGGGAGGACTGGGTCGCCTTCGGGCTGTTCTGGATTCTGGCGGCGATCGTCTTCTATCAGGTGTTCACCCGCTACGTGATGGAGGACCCGGCCGGGTGGACGGAGGAGATCGCGCGCTACTTCCTCGTCGCCGTGGTGTTCATCGGCGCGGCGATGTCGGTGCGGCGCAACAACCACATCCAGGTGGACTATTTCTACCGGCTCATGCCGCGGGCGATGGGGCGCGTGCTGAGCACGGGCGTGGACCTGTTCCGCAGCGCGTTCCTGGGCTACGCGACCTGGCTCGCCTGGCTGCTGATGCAGCGCATCGGCTCGAGCCGCATGGCGATCGTCGATCTGCCGATGGGCTGGGTGTTCGGCGCGATGCTCGGCGGTTTCGCGATCATGTTCTGGCGCTCGCTCGAAGTGGCGTGGCGGCACTGGAAGCTCGGCTACAGCATCCTCGAGCGGCCGGAGACCGGGATCGAGGACCGCGGCAGCGCGCTGGGCTTCGAGGAGGCGAAGTGACCGGCACCGGCATGATGGGCGTGTTCATCGCCTTCATGGCGAGCGGCCTGCCGGTCGCGATTGCGATGGCCGGCGCTTCGCTCCTGTACGTGATGATCTCCGGCAACATCCCCGATTTCGTGGTGATCCACCGCATGTACGGCGGCGTGGACTCGTTCCCCCTGCTCGCGGTGCCTTTCTTCATCTGGGCCGGCAATCTCATGAACTCGGCCGGCATCACCAACCGCATCTACAACTTCGCGCTGGCGCTGGTCGGCTGGCTGAGAGGCGGCCTGGGGCACGTCAACGTGGTCGGCTCGATGGTGTTTGCCGGCATGTCGGGCACCGCGATCGCCGACGCCGCCGGCCTGGGCACGATCGAGATCAAGGCGATGAAGGACCACGGCTACTCCACCGAATTCGCGGTCGGCGTCACCGCGGCGTCGGCCACCGTGGGGCCGATCATTCCGCCGTCGCTGCCCTTCGTCATCTACGGGATGATGGCGAGCGTCTCGATCGGGCAGCTGTTCCTCGCCGGCGTCATCCCGGGCATCCTGATGGGGCTCATCATGATGGCGACGGTGGCGTACTTCGCGCACACGCGGAACTATGGCCGCGACGTGCAGTTCTCCGGCGCCAAGCTGNNACGGCGTTCGGCGTGCTGCTGACGCTCGATCGCTTCTTCAATTTCTCCGCGGTGATGGCGCTGCTCACGCCCGTCATGCTGATCGGCGGCATGACGCTCGGCGTGTTCACGCCGACCGAAGGCGCGATCGCCGCCTCGCTGTGGGCGCTGTTCCTCGGGCTCGTCTGGTATCGCACGCTCGACTGGCGGCGGCTGATCAAGCTCACCATGGACACGATCGAGACGACGGCGACGGTGCTGTTCATCGTCGCCGCGGCGTCGATCTTCGGCTGGCTGCTCACCGTGACGCGCGTGACCGACGCGGTGGCGGCGTGGGTGCTCGCGTTCACGCAGGACCCGAACATGTTCCTGCTGCTGGCCAACCTGCTGATGCTCTTCGTCGGCTGCTTTCTCGAGCCGACGGCGGCAATCACGCTGCTCGTGCCGATCCTCATCCCCATCTGCCAGAAGCTCGGCATCGACCTCGTGCACTTCGGCCTGGTGATGGTTCTGAATCTCATGATCGGGCTGCTGCATCCGCCGATGGGCACGGTGTTGTTCGTGCTGTCGCGCGTGGCGAAGCTGTCCTTCGAGCGCACGACGATCGCGATCCTGCCCTGGCTGATCCCGCTGTTCATCACGCTGGGCCTGTGCACCTACGTGCCGAGCATCGTGCTCTGGCTGCCGAAGCAGTTCTTCTGAGCGCATGACGCGGCCGCGCATCGCGATCACCATGGGCGACCCCGCGGGCGTCGGCCCGGAGGTCATCGTCAAGGCGCTCGCGCATGCGGCGGTCTACGCGCAGTGCCGGCCGCTGGTGATCGGCGACCGGCGACGCCTGGAACGCGCCGGCGCCCTCACGCGCTCGCCCCTGACGGTACGCGCGGTGAGCGCGCCGCACGAGGCCGCGTTCGAGCCTGGCCGGATCGACTGCATCGACCTCGGGCTGGTCCCCGAGGACCTGCCCTTCGGCGTGCTGTCGCCGCTCGCCGGCGAGGCCGCCTACCGGTACGTCGTGCGCGCGGTCGAGCTCGCGCAGGCTGGCGCGATCGATGCGATCTGCACCGCGCCGCTCAACAAGGAGGCGCTGAACGCCGCGGGACACCGCTATCCCGGCCACACCGAGCTGCTCGCCGAGCTGACGGGCACGCCGGAAGTTTCCCTCATGCTGCTTGCGCCGAACCTGCGCGTCATCCACGTCACGACGCATGTCGGCCTCGTCGATGCCGTGGCGCGCATCGACGCCGGGCTCGTGGAACGCACCATCGCGCGCGGGCGCGAGCTGCTGCGCCGGGCCGGCATCGACGAGCCGCGCATCGTCGTGTGCGGCATCAATCCGCACGCCGGCGAAGGCGGGCTTTTCGGCAGAGGCGAGGAGGAAACCAAGATCGCGCCGGCGATCGCGGCATGCCGCGCGCTCGGCTGGCGCGTGGAAGGCCCGCTGCCGGCGGACACGCTGTTCTTTCGCGCGCTGCGCGGCGACTTCGACCTCGTCGTCGCGATGTACCACGACCAGGGGCACGGGCCGGTGAAGGCCGTCGCCTTCGATCTCGGCGTCAACGTCACCGCGGGCCTGCCGGTGCTGCGCACGTCGGTGGACCACGGCACGGCCTTCGACATCGCGGGCACCGGGCGGGCCGACGAGCGCAGTCTGCTCGAGGCGCTGCGCCAGGCTGCGCTGCTGTCGCCGCGCTAAACTCGGCGCAAACTTCCGGAGGCATCGATGCTGCAGGCAGCGGATCTCACCATTCGCCTGAACCCGGCCGACGACGTCGTCATCGCGCGCGTCGAGCTCGCGGCGGGCACACGGCTCCTGAACGAAGGCGGCATCGAGGTCGCGGCACGCATCCCGGCGGGCCACAAGGTCGCGGCGCGCGCGGTGCGCTCCGGTGCGCCGGTGCGGCGCTACAACCAGATCATCGGTTTCGCCACGCGCGAGATCGCGCCGGGCGAGCACGTGCACGTGCACAACCTGGCGATGGGCGAGTTCCAGCGCGACTACGCGTTCTGCGCGGACGCGAAGCCGCTCGAGCCGGTGAGCGCGCCGGCGACGTTCCAGGGCATCGTGCGCCAGGACGGGCGCGTCGCGACGCGCAATTACATCGGCCTGCTGACGAGCGTCAACTGCTCGGCGACCGTGGCGCGCCTGATCGCGCGGCATTTCGAGAACCGGCTCGGCGACTACCCGAACGTGGACGGCGTGGTGGCGCTGACGCACAAGACCGGGTGCGGCATGGCGAGCGAAGGCGAGCCGATGGAGTTGCTGCGCCGGACGATGGCCGGCTACGCGCGCCACCCGAATTTCTTCGCCGTCCAGGTGATCGGCCTCGGCTGCGAGGCGAACCAGGTGAACGCGCTGCTCGCCGCGCAGAAGCTCAAGCGCCACGATGGGCTGCACGCGTACACGATTCAGGAGAAGGGCGGCACGGCGAAGGCCGTCCGCGAGGGCATCGCGCGCATCGAGGCCCTGCTGCCGCGGGCGAACCAGGTGCAGCGCGCCACGGTCCCCGCGAGCCACCTCGTCGTCGGCTTGCAGTGCGGCGGCTCCGACGGCTACTCCGGCATCAGCGCCAACCCGGCGCTCGGCGCCGCAGTGGACCTGCTGGCGCGCCACGGCGGGACCGCGATCCTGTCGGAGACGCCGGAGATCTACGGCGCCGAGCACCTGCTCACGCGCCGCGCGGTGACGCGCGAGGTCGGCGAAAAACTCCTGCGACGCATCACCTGGTGGGAAGACTACACGCGGCGCAACGGCAACGAGATGAACAACAACCCGTCGCC
>DKBI01000101.1 GCA_002451175.1 Betaproteobacteria bacterium UBA6904 | reverse complement strand
TCGCCGCGCATCGGAAACGGCGTGTCCGGCAGGTTGAGCGTCTTTCGGTAATCAGCCATGGTTCCTGAAGTACTCCCTGGTGCGCTCGACGTCGCGCGCGATTGCGGCGCGCAGCGCGTCGAGTCCGTTGTACTTTTCCTGGTCGCGCAGCTTCTCCAGGAAGGTCACGCGCAGATGCTTGCCGTAGATGCGCGCGTCGAAATCGAGCAGGTGCACTTCCAGCAGGGGCGCGGCATTCGCCTGCACGGTCGGCCGCCGCCCGACGCTCGCCGCCCCGCGCAGGCGAGCGTGCGTCTCCTCGAGTTCCGCCTCGACCACGAACACGCCGTCGAGCGGGGGCCTCCGCCGCAGCACGATGTTCGCCGTCGGAAAACCGAGCGAGCGGCCGAGCCGCTCGCCATGCGCCACGCGCCCGCTCATCCTGAACCGCCGCCCCAGCAGCCGCGCCGCACGCGCGAGATCGCCCGCCGCAAGCGCGGCCCGTACCGCGGAACTGGAGACGCGCTCCGCGTCATGCGTCACGTCCGGCATCGCCTCGAGCGCAAAACCGCGTTCGCCCGCCGCGCGCTCCAGCAGCGCGTAATCGCCGGCGCGCCGCGCGCCGAAGCGGAAATCGCGCCCCACCAGCAGCCACGCGAGTCCGAGTCCCCGGCAGAGAACCTCGTCGACGAAGCGCTCCGCCGTCACGCTCGCCAGCCGCGCGTCGAAGCGCGCCACGTGCACGCGATCGATGCCTGCGTCGACGAACAGTTCGAGCTTGTCCCGCAGTCGCGTCAGCCGCGCCGGCGCCTCGCGCGGCGAAAAGAACTCGCGCGGGTGCGGCTCGAACGTGAGCACGCAGGACCGGATGCCCATCGCCCGCGCCTGTCGGACTGTCCGATCCAGCATGGCGCGGTGGCCGAGGTGGACACCGTCGAAATTGCCCACGGTCGCCGCGTGCCGGCCCGAGCCCGGCAGAATGGATCCGTGCGTGACGACCATCGACACTCGCAAAAGGTTGAATTCTATCGAAGATCCGGCGCGCGGCGCCGGTTCAATTGAGCCGGGCGCAGAATGCGCCCAGGTCGACGACCTTGGCCCGGATCACCGCCGCATCCGCAGCCATGGGCTCGCGCTGGAGATAGTCGGAGAGATCCTGCAGCGCCGCGCGATGGCACTCCAGCCGCTCGTACGCCAGCCCCCGGTCGCGCAGGTCCGCGTTCGCCTCCGGGGCGAGGACCAGCATGCGGTTGAGGACGTCGAGCAGCCGGGCCGGCTGGTCGGCTTCCCGGTAGATGTTCTTCAGGTTGCGCAGCAGCCGGGCGAGGGTCTGCCGGTTGCTCGCCGGCTCGAGGAACTGTGCGATCGGCAGCTCGGCGAGCGACAGCCCGCCCGCGGCGCCCTCGGGCACCACGCTGCGCAGGCGCTCGCGCAACGCGTCCTCCGCCAGCGGTGCGCCGCCGGCGAACGGATCGAGCACGATCATCCCGCCGCGCAGCTTCAGCCGCACGAGAAAGTGCCCGGGGAACGAAACGCCCTGCAGCGGCAGCCCGATGCGCCGGCCGACCTCCATGTAGAGCACCGACAGCGTGATCGGAATGCCGGTGCGCCGGTCCATGACTTCGTTGAGGTACGAATTGCGCGGATCGTAGTACGCGTCCGCGTTGCCCGCGTAGCCGAGATCCTCGAACAGGAACCGGTTGAGCCCCACCACCTTTTCTTCCGCGCCGGCGGTCTGCGAGAGCTGCTCGCGCAGCCGGATCGCCATGCGCTCCAGCTCGGCCAGGTATCGGTCCACGTCGAGACCGGGATAGGCGTCCTCGGCGATCTGCAGGCACGCGCGCGCGAGGTCGATGCGAATGTCGGCGCGGTCGATGAGTGCGGCGAAGCGTTCCAGCTGCGGGCTCATGCGCTGGCGCGGCGCGCGAAGTGCTCCATCCGGAAGCCGAGGGCGTACAGGAGGCCGCCGTACACCGCGACGCCGAGCACCACGAGCCCAGCGAGCGCGGGAATCTTTTCGCGCCAGCCCGACTGCAGCCACCACGCCGCCGGGCCCATCGCGAAGTACAGCGCCGCCGCCATGACCGCGACGGCGACCAGCAGCTTGAGGGCAAACGGCCCCCATCCCGGCTGCGGCGTGAAGATCTGCTGGCGGCGCAGGAACCGGTACAGCAGCGCGGCGTTGAGGCACGCGCCGAGCCCGATCGCGAGCGCGAGCCCGGCGTGCCGCAGCGTCCCGATGAATGCGAGGTTCATGGCCTGCGTCGCCACCAGCGTGAGCACGCCGATCTTCACCGGCGTGACGACGTTCTGCCGCGCATAGAAGCCCGGCGCGAGGATCTTCACGAGGATCATGCCGGTCAATCCGATGCTGTAGGCCACCAGCGCCTGGCGCGTCATCCACGCGTCCTGCTCGCCGAAGCGCCCGTAGTGGAACAGCGTGGTGATCAGCGGCATGGCGAGCACGGCGAGCGCCGCGGCGGCCGGCACCGCGAGGAGCAGCGTCACGCGCAGTCCCCAGTCGAGCAGGCGCGAGTACTCGGCCACCGATCCGTCGGCATGATGCTTCGACAGGCTGGGCAGGAGAATCGTTCCGACCGCCACGCCGAGCACGCCGGCCGGAAACTCCATCAGCCGGTCGGCGTAGTACAGCCACGACACGCTGCCCGAGACGAGGAACGAGGCGAAGATGGTGTTGATGACGAGCGAGATCTGCGCGATGGAGACGCCGAACACCGCGGGCGCCATCAGCTTGAGCACGCGCGTCACGCCGGGGTGGCGCAGGTCCAGCCGCCAGCGCGGCAGCATGCCCACGCGCGCGAGGAACGGCAGTTGGAACCCGAGTTGCAGCGCGCCGCCGACGAAGACGGCCCAGGCGAGCGCCAGCACCGGCGGGTCGAACCAGGGCGCGGCGAAGGCCGCGGCGACGATGAACGAGACGTTGAGCAGCACCGGCGTGAACGCCGGCACCGCGAACCGGCTCCAGGTGTTCAGGATGGCCGCGGCAAGCGCGACGAGGGAAATGAACAGGACGTACGGAAACGTGATCCGCAGCAGCAGCACGGTGAGCGCGAACTTGTCGGCGTCGGCCGCGAACCCGGGCGCCGTGACGTAGACGATGAACGGCGCGAGCGCCACGCCGAGCACCGCGGTGAGCGCGAGCGCNNGCCCCTTCGGCGAACAGCCGGCGAAGCAGGTTGGGGATGCGGAAGGCGACGAAGAACGCGTCCGTGGCGAACCCGGCGCCAAAGGCCCGCGCGATGAAGAAATCGCGCACGAAGCCGAGCACGCGCGACAGCAGCGTCATGCTGCTGACCGTGGCGAGGGCGCGCAGCAGGTTCATGCTAGAATGCCGCCCTTTTTCCCAACCGGTTCAAGGTCATGGCCAATATCAAGTCAGCGCGCAAGCGCGCGCGGCAGGCGATCAAGCGCAACAGCCGCAATTTCAGCCTGCGCACGGCGGCGCGCTCGGCGATCAAGAAAGTGAAGAAGGCGATCGCTGCGGGCGACAAGACGGCGGCCGCGAAGGCGCTCGACCAGTCGCGCAGCGTGATCGACCGCGTCGCGGCCAAAGGCGTCCTGCATCGCAACGCCGCCTCGCGTCACAAGAGCCGCCTGGCGCGCGCCATCAAGGCGATGGCCTGACGGATTCACGGGCGCACGCCTCCTGCGCTCTGCTTTGTCCAGCGAACCCGGCGGCCGCGGCTCCCATCGTGCGGCGATTATAGGTGGCGGCTCCCGACCCTTCGTGAATTGCGCTTGATCCCGGCCTGATCCCGGACCGACCCGGCCACCCGCCGCCCCCATGCCGCGCCTCGCGCCGCGCCGCGCCCCCCTCCACGTCCCGCACCCGGTCAGCCGGATCCTCGTCATCAACGACGAGCCGCTGGTGCTGCGCGAGATCGTCAAGGGGCTGAACGCGGCGGCGCGGTCGCTGGACAATCCCTGCGGCATCACCTTCTCCGGCGTCACGACCGTCAAGGACGCGCTGGCGACGATCGAGGCGGACGGCGACATCCAGTGCGCGCTGGTGGACGACACGCTCTACTCGCTGCCCACGCGCGGCCGCAAGAACGGCCAGGCCGCCGAAGGGCGCCGCGGCCCGAAGCTGCAGATGACCGCGCTGGAGCTCGTGCAGCGCATCAACCGATTCCGCCCCGAGCTCGACGTCTACATCCTCATCGCGCAGGAGAAGGAGGACGACGTCGTCGACGCGCTGTTCAGCGAGGCCGTGGACGGCTACTTCTACCGCGAGGAGCGCGATTACCGCGGCATCTACCGGATCCTCAACGCGGAGATCCTGGAACGCGCGAGGACGCCGTTCTACGACCAGCTGAAGAGCTACGTCTGGATGGCGAAGGATCAGTGGCACACGCCGGGGCACTCCTCCGGCGAGAGCCTGCGGGCGAGCCCCTGGGCGAGCGATTTCTACGAATTCATGGGCGAGCACGTCTTCGACGCCGACCTGTCGGTGTCGGTGCCGATGCTCGACTCGCTGATGGAGCCGAAAGGCGTGATCCGCGAGGCGCAGGCGCTCGCCGCGAAGGCCTTCGGCGCGCGGCGCACCTTCTTCGCCACCAACGGCACCTCCACCGCCAACAAGGTCATCTTCCAGACGCTGCTCGCGCCCGGCGAGAAGCTGCTGCTGGACCGCAACTGCCACAAGAGCGTGCACCACGGAGTCGTGCTCTCGGGCGCGCACCCCGTGTATCTCGACTCGGCGCTCAATCGCAAGTTCGGGCTCTACGGGCCGGTGCCGAAGAAGCTGATCTACGAGGCGATCGCCGCGCACCCCGACGCGCAGGCGCTGATCCTCACCTCCTGCACCTACGACGGGCTGCGCTACGACCTCGCGCCGATCGTCGAGGCGGCGCACGACAAGGGCATCAAGGTCATCGTCGACGAGGCGTGGTACGGCTTCGCGCGCTTCCACCCGGAATTCCGCCCGACGGCGCTCGAGGCCGGCGCCGACTACGTGACGCAGTCGACGCACAAGGTGCTGTCGGCGTTCTCGCAGGCGTCCATGATTCACGTGAACGACCCGGACTTCCGCGAGCACCTGTTCCGCGAGAACTTCAACATGCACACCTCGACCAGCCCGCAGTACGGGCTGATCGCGAGCCTGGATGTCGCGCGCAAGCAGGCGGTGATGGAGGGCTTCAAGCTGCTGTCGCGCACGCTCGAGCACGCCGCGGAACTGCGCCAGCAGATCAATTCGACGGGCGTGTTCCGCTGCCTGGAGCTTGCGGACCTGCTGCCCGAGGAAGTGAAGGACGACGGCATCCGCCTCGATCCGACCAAGGTGACGATCGACGTCTCGGGCTGCGGGTACACGGTGGAGGACCTGCAGCAGGAGCTCTTCGAGCGCTACAACATCCAGGTCGAGAAGAGCACCTTCAACACGCTCACGCTGCTGCTGACGATCGGCACCACGCGCTCCAAGGTGTCCCGCCTGTACGACGCGCTGATGCGCATCGCGCGCGAGGGCCGGTCACCGCGCCGGCTGGTCCGCACGCCCGAGATCCCCGGCTTCACGCGGCTGCGCTTCCTGCCGCGCGACGCGTATTACTGCGGCGGCGAGCTGGTTCCCGTGTTCGACGACAGCGAGCGCGTCAACCGCCACCTCTCGCAGCGCGTATGCGCCGACAGCATCGTGCCCTACCCGCCCGGCATCCCGGTGCTGGTGCCCGGCCAGGTGATCACGGCCGAGATCGTCGAGTACCTCGCCAACCTGCTGCGATCGCACAAGCGGCTGGAGCTGCACGGCATCGTCTACGAGGGCTACCAGCCGTGCGTGCGCGTGCTCAAGCC
>DKBI01000233.1 GCA_002451175.1 Betaproteobacteria bacterium UBA6904 | reverse complement strand
CGCGCGATGTTGTTGAGCGGCTGCTGCCGCGTCAGATCGACGCCCGAGGTCTGCGCGTGGAACTTGAAGCGCCAGGACCGCGGGTCGCGCGCGCCGAGCCGCTCGCGGGCGAGCCGCGCCCAGATCCGGCGGCCGGCGCGGAATTTCGCCACCTCCTCGAAGAAACTGATCGAGATGTCGAAGAAGAACGTGAAACGCGGCAGGAAAACGTCCGGATCGAGGCCGCGCGCAATGCAGTCCTCGGCGTACTGCAGCGCGGACGACAGCGTGAACGCCATCGCCTCGGCGGGCGTCGCGCCCGCCTGCTGCATGTGCTGCCCGACCACCGACAGCGGATTCCAGCGCGGCACCCGCTCGTTGGCGAACGCGATGTGATCGACGATGACGCGCCGCGCGCCCGGCAGGGCAATCCGGAAGAACATGTGGTTGGCGACGAAATGCGAAATGCAATCGCTCTGGTTCGACGTGCCCGTGATGCGGTTCCAGTCGATCCCGCGGCGCCGCGCGACCGCCAGCACCATGGCGAGCAGCGTGAACGGCGACGGGTCGTTGAGCGCGCACGACAGGCGCTCCAGCGGCACGCCCTCGAGCGCGCGCTCCATGTCCTCGACCGTGTTGACGACCGTGCCGCAGGTGCCCAGCAGCTCCTCGTCGACTTCGTCGGCGTCGTAGCCGCGGAACACCGAGTTGCAGGGAATCAGCGAGATGGCCGTCGCGCCGTGCGCCAGGAGATCCCTGAGCCGCGCGTTGTAGTCCTCCGGAACGCCCAGTCCGATGAGCTGGCGCTGTGTCCAGGCGCGGCCCCGGTGCATCGATGCATAGATGCCGCGCGTGAAGGGATAGGCGCCCGGGAAGCCGAGCGCGCCCGCGTACGACGCGTCGCCGCGGTCGCGCGGCGTGTACAGCGGCTTGATCTCGATGCCGGAGCGATTCTCGACGCGGCCGCCGACGGGCGCCGCGGCGGCGTACTCCTGCGTCCACCGCGCCTCGCCCTGCGCGAGGTCGTCGGTCCAGGGGCGGAGCGGCTCGTTCATGACGGCACGCCCGATCGCGTCGCACGTCCCGCCTGGGCCAGCGCGCGCACGGTGTCCGCAATCTCGTGCAACGAGGATCCGGGATGGAACACGCGCGCGACGCCCGCGGCCATCAACGCGGCCTCGTCGTCCGCCGGCACGATGCCGCCCACGATGACCTGCACGTCGCCGGCGCCCGCGTCGCGCAGCGCGGTCATCAGCTTGGGCACCAGCAGGTGGTCGGTGGCGAGCGACGAGATGCCGAGGACGTCGGCGTCCTCTTCGATCGCCAGCTTCACGACGCTGGCGATCTGCTGCCACGGCGGCGTGTAGACGACTTCCATGCCGGCATCGCGCAGGAAGGCGGCGACGATGCGGCTGCCGCGATCGTGCCCGTCGAGCCCGATCTTGGTGACGATGACTTTCGGCGGTCGGTCAGGCATGCAGCGACTCCTCCAACAGGTGCACGAATTTTCGCGCCAGGCTCCGCGGCGTCTCGCGTCCCTTCTCGACGAACCAGAACCGCGACCAGTTGAGCGCGCCGAGCAGCATCAGGCGCAGCGCGCTGCGATCCGTGCCTGGCGGCAGCGGCAGATCGCGGATCTGATCGCGAAACACCCGCTCGTAATCGGCGCGCAGCGCCTTCAGGCGCGCCGCGGCATTCGGCACGTCCACGGGCAGCACGCGGACGAGAACCTGCGCGTAATCGCCGTGCTCGAGCAGCGCTTCCAGATGTGCGGCGCAGGCCGCCTCGAGACGCGCCCACGGCGCAGTTTCCTTCTCCACCGCGCCCCGCACGGCAGCGCTGAGCTGCTCGACGCCCGCGCCATAGACGGCAACCAGCAAGTCTTCCTTGGCCGCGAAGTGGTAGTAGAGCGATCCGGGCAGCATGCCGCAGGCTTCGGCGATGTCGCGCATGGAGGCGGCGGCGTACCCGCGCTCGGCGAACCGCCGAGCAGCCGCATCCAGCACGGCAGGCAGGCGATTGTCCGAGCGCGCGGATCTGAGGGGTTTCGCAGCCATCCGTAAACCAAACGATCGTTTGTTGTATCACAGACAAGCCCGGCCTGAAAACTCGATTCTCCTGCCGTTTCATACGCTTGGAGAGTCTCGAGAAGAGTTCTCGGGGTGCTTGATGCATCACAACATCCTAATATGGTGCACCGCACAAAGTCCTTGACAATCAAAGCATCGCCCATATAATTCGAATTGCTGCGGCGCACAAAGGCGCCCGAGAATTGAAACCCCATTAGCGAAAGGAGTCTTTCCATGTACGTTACCCCAGAGCAGATCCAAGCCACGAACAAGACGAACGTCGACGCGATCGTCGCGCTCGCCTCGTCGCAGTACGCCGCATTCGAGAAATTCGCGAACCTCAACGCCGCCGCGTTCAAGAGCGCGTTCGAGGACGTGCTCGCCAATGCGCGCGCGCTCGCCGGTGCGAAGGACGCGCAGGAATTCCTCAGCCTGCAGAGCTCGTTCGCCCAGCCCGCGCTCGAGAAGGCCGTCGCCTACTCGAAGAGCGTGTACGAAGTCGTCACGCAGACCAATGCCGAGATGTCGAAGCTGACCGAGAAGCGCGTCGCCGACTGGAACGACAACTTCGTGTCGATGCTCGACAAGGCGGCCAAGAACGCGCCGGCCGGCTCGGACGTGGCCGTGACCGCGATGAAACAGATGATCGCCGCTGCGAATTCCGCCTACGACAACATGACCAAAGTCGCCAAGCAGGCGACCGAGATCGCGGAAGCCAACGTCGCCGCGGCGACGGAGACGGCAAAAAACTTCGCCAAGGTCAAGAAGGTCGCCTGAGCGAACCGGCGCGCGGCGCACGCCGCGCGCTCGCCTCACCCCGCAAACCGGGCGCCAGCAGGCGGCGCCCGGCGCAGGCAAGGTCGCGGGGCCGGCCGAAAGCGAAGCCACGCAGGTAGTCAGGAGCCCCGCCCGTCGGGGCTCTTTCTTTTCAGATCACCACGGCCACCGGCTCGCCGGCCGCGGCATCGGCCTCGACATGGCCGATCTCGTAGGCCGTCTCGCCCGCTCCGCGCAGCAGGTCCATCGCCCGCGCCAGATCCGTCTCGGCGACGGCGAGCACCAGACCGATCCCGCAATTGAACACCCGGTGCATTTCGTCGCGCGCGACGTTGCCGTGGCGCTGCAGCCAGTCGAACAGCGCCGGGCGCGGCCAGGCGCTCTCGCGGACGACCGCGCGCATCCCCGCCGGCAGCATGCGCGGCACGTTGCCCGTGATTCCGCCCCCGGTGATGTGAGCCAGCCCCTTCACCGGCAATGCGGCGATCAGCTGCAGCACGCTGCGCACGTAGATGCGCGTCGGCTCGAGCAGCGCGTCCGCCAGCGTGCGGCCGCCGAGGTCGCTCGCCAGGTCGGGCCGCTCGCGCTCCAGGATGCGGCGAATGAGCGAATAGCCGTTCGAGTGCGCGCCGCTCGAGGCGAGCCCGATCAGGCGGTCTCCGGGGCGGATCGAGCGTCCGTCGATGATCCGGTCACGCTCCACGACGCCGACGCAGAAGCCGGCGAGGTCGTACTCGCCTTCCGGGTACATGCCGGGCATCTCCGCGGTCTCGCCGCCGATCAGCGCGCACCCGGCCAGCTCGCAGCCGCGCGCAACGCCGCCGATCACCTGGGCGGCGACCCCTGCCTCGAGCCGCCCGCAGGCAAAGTAGTCGAGAAAGAACAACGGCTCCGCACCCTGCACGAGCACGTCGTTGACGCTCATCGCCACGAGGTCGATGCCGACCGTGTCGTGGCGCTGCAACGCGAAGGCCAGCTTCAGCTTGGTGCCGACGCCGTCGGTGCCCGCGACCAGCACCGGCTGGCGGTACTTCTTCGGCAGCTCGCACAGCGCGCCGAACCCGCCGATGCCGGTCAATACCTCCGGCCGCAAGGTGCGCCGCGCTAGCGGCTTGATCGCCTCGACCAGCGCATCGCCGGCATCGATGTCGACGCCGGCGTCGCGGTAGGAAAGTTCGTTCTGCATGCTAGAGTCCGGAAATTCTGGGAATTCTAATCGACATGACGCGTCGGCTCCGCGCGACCGGCATGAACCAGGAGCCACGACCCGTTGCACCGTGACATGCGGCAGCTCGCGCTCGGCCTCTCGCCGCCCCCGGAAGCCACCTTCGACAATTTCGTTCCCGGCGCGAACGCCGAGCTGGTCGCTCGCCTGCGCGACCTGGTCGCGGGCCGGCTCGCGGAGAGCGTGTTCTACGTCTGGGGCGAGGCCGGCTCCGGGCGCAGCCACCTGTTGCACGCTGCGGGCGCGGCGGCGGTTCGCCCGCTCACCATCGCCGACGACGTCGAAAGGCTCGACGAGGCGCAGCAGACCGCCCTGTTCAACCGCATCAACGAAGCGCGGGACTCGGGAGACGCCGTCCTCGCCGCGGGCAATGCGCCGCCCGCCCAGCTGCCGCTGCGGGAAGACCTGCGCAGCCGCTTGGGATGGGGTCTGGTGTACCACGTCAAGCCGCTCACGGACGCGGAGCGCGCGGTGTATCTCCAGGGTGAAGCGGCACGGCGCGGCATGCGCCTCGCCGACGAGGTGGTCTGGTACCTGCTCACCCACGTGCGCCGCGATCTGCCGTCGCTCGGCGCCATTCTCGACGCGCTGGACCGCCTGTCGCTGGAGCGGCACCGGCCCGTGACCCTGCCGCTCGTGCGCGAAGCGCTCAAGTCGTTCGAGACATGAGACTGGCGCTCTTCGACCTGGACAACACGCTGCTCTCCGGGGACAGCGACTACGAATGGGGACAGTTCCTGATCGAACGCGGCGTCGTCGAGCGCGAGGCCTACGAGGCGCAGAACGAGGCGTTCTACGCGCAGTACGTGGCGGGCACGCTGGACATCCACGAGTTCCTCGGCTTCGCGCTGCGCCCGCTGGCCGAACACGCGCCGGAGGACCTGGCGCGCTGGCACGCCGAGTTCATGCATCGACGCGTGCGGCCCATGGTGGGCGACCCGGCGCGCGCCCTGGTCCGCAGGCACCTGGCGGCCGGCGACCTGTGCGCGGTCGTGACGGCGACCAACAGCTTCGTCACCGCGCCGATCGCGCGGGAATTCGGGATCGACCACCTGATTGCCACGGAACCGGAATCGGTCGCCGGCCGGTTCACCGGGCGCGTCGCGGGCACGCCCTGCTTTCGCGATGGCAAGGTGCAGCGTGTCGAAGCGTGGCTTGCGGAGCGCGGCCAGACCTGGGCGGGGATCGAGCGCAGCGCGTTCTACAGCGATTCGCACAACGACCTGCCGCTGCTGGAGCGGGTCACGGATCCGGTGGCCGTGGATCCCGACGAGACCCTCGAGGCCGAGGCCCGGCGCCGTGGCTGGCCGGTGATCTCCTTGCGCTGACGACCGGGGGCAGAGTAACTTCAAGGCATGCTCGATCGACCATGCGCGACACCAGACCAGACGGTACGCTGACCCCCAGTCACGCGACCCCCGCCGCCCGATGATCAAACGCTTCATCCGGCGCGTGCTGGGCCTCGAGCGCAAGGGCCCCGTGCGGCTCGGCCGCGACAAGCACGGGCTATCGGCCGATCAGCTCAGCCCGGGCGCGCGCAAGGTGTGCGAGGTGCTGCAGCAGCACGGTTTCGCCGCCTGCGTCGTCGGCGGCGCGGTGCGCGACCTGCTGCTGCGGCTGCCGCCGAAGGATTTCGACGTCGCGACCGACGCGCGGCCCGAGCAGATCAAGCCGCTGTTCCGCCGCGCATTCATGATCGGGCGTCGATTCCGCATCGTCCATGTCATGATCGGCGCCGAGACCGTCGAGGTCTCCACTTTCCGCGCCGCGCAGGTCGTGCCCGAAGGCGAGGCCGCCCGCGTCCAGGACCCGAACGGGCGCGTTCTCCGGGACAACGTCTTCGGTTCGCAGGAAGAGGATGCCCGTCGGCGCGACTTCACCGTCAACGCGCTGTTCTTCGACCCGGCGACGGGCGAGATCATCGACTATCACGGCGGTCTCGACGATCTGAAGCGGCATACGCTGCGCATGATCGACGACCCGGAGACGCGCTACCGGGAGGACCCCGTGCGCATGCTGCGCGCCGTGCGCCTCGCGGCGAAACTCGGGCTGTCGATCGACAACGCCACGCGCGCCCCGATCCGGCGCCTCGCCCCGCTGCTCGAGCAGGTGCCGCCCGCGCGGCTGTTCGACGAGATGCTGAAGCTGCTGCTGTCCGGCCATGCGAGCGCCTGTCTGCGACAGCTCCGCGAGGAGGGGTTGCACCACGGCCTGCTCCCGCTGCTCGACGTCATCCTCGATCAGCCGCTGGGCGAGCGCTTCGTCACGCTGGCGCTGGCGCAAACCGATGCGCGCGTGCTCGAGGGCCGGCCGGTGTCCCCCGCGTTCCTGTTCGCCGCCCTGCTCTGGCACGAGGTGCTGCAGGCCTGGCGCGCCCAAGAGCGACGCGGCGAGCGCAGCCTCGTGGCGCTCGAGAGCGCGATGGACGACGTCCTCGAGCGCCAGTGCGAAAAGCTCGCGATCACCCGCAAGCTGACCGCGACGATGCGTGAAGTGTGGGCGCTGCAGCCGCGCTTCGAGCACCGCGCGGGCCAGCGCGCGCTGCGGCTGGTCGAGACGCCTCGCTTTCGCATGGGGTACGACTTCCTCGCGCTGCGCGCGGCGAGCGGCGAGGTGCCCGCCGATCTCGAGGCGTGGTGGCGCGCCTTCCAGGAGGCGGACGCCGAGACGCGCCACGCCATGCTGCTCCCCGAAACCGGGCCCAAGAAGCGCCGTCGGCGACGCCGCAAGAAACCCGCAGCCGGCGCGCCCGCAGCGCCGGCGGAATGACGGTGGCCTTCGTGGGCCTCGGCGCGAACCTCGACGACCCGCGCCGGCAGCTGCGCTCCGCGATGGACGAACTGGCCCACCTTGCGCACACGCGCGTGACGGCGCGTTCCAGCCAGTATCGCAGCGCGCCGCTCGGCCACGCCGAGCAGCCCGATTTCATCAACGCCGTGGCGCGGCTGGACACGGCGCTCGAGCCGCAGGCCCTCTGGGAGGGGCTGCGGCAGATCGAAAGCGCGCACGGCCGCGTGCGCAGTTTTCGCAACGCGCCGCGCACTCTGGATCTGGACCTGCTGCTCTACGGGGATTTGCGCGTTGCATCCCCCGCGCTGACCATTCCGCACCCGCGCATGCACGAACGGGCGTTCGTGCTGCGTCCGCTCCTCGAAATCGACCCGGCCGCGCGCATTCCCGGATTGGGCGAGGCGCGCGAGTTTCTCGGCCGCTGCGCCGGCCAATCGGTGGAGCGCCTGCCCGAGTGAGCGTGCGCGGGCTGCGCTACATCGCCGTGGAGGGCCCGATCGGCGCAGGCAAGACGAGCCTGGCGCGGCGGCTGGCTGAACGGCTCGGCGCCGACACCCTGTTCGAGCAGCCGGCGGAGAATCCGTTCCTCGCGCGCTTCTACCAGGACATGACGCGCTACGCGCTGCCGACGCAGCTGTTCTTCCTGTTCCAGCGCGCGCGGCAGCTCGAACCGCTCGCCCAGCCGGACATGTTCGGGCGCGCGGTCGTCGCCGATTTTCTGCTCGACAAGGACCCGCTGTTTGCCCGCGCCACGCTGGCGGGCGACGAACTGGCGCTGTACCAGAAGATCTACGACATGCTCCGGCCGCAGTCCCCGGCGCCGGATCTCGTCATCTACCTGCAGGCGTCAGCGGAAACGCTGGTCGAGCGTGTGCGCCGCCGCGGCGCCGGTTTCGAGCGCGGCATCAGCGAGGATTACCTGGGTGTTCTGGCGGAGAACTACACGCGCTTCTTCCACCACTACGCCGCCGCGCCGCTGTTGATCGTCAATTCCGAGAACCTGAACTTCGTCGCACGCGACGCCGACTTCGAGCTGCTGGTCGAGCGCATGCACGGCATGAAAGGCCGGCGCGAGTACTTCAACCTGGCCTGAATCAGCTGGGATAGGGCTCGAACGTGATGGACTCGACGGGATAACCCATCGCCTGCGCGATGCGGTCCATGGCGTCGTCGGTCAGCGGCACGGTCTGGAAATCGTCCTCCGCGCCCCGCGACGCAATGAACGCCCGCGCGGCGCTTTCCGTGTTCCACGTCACGACCGGGTCCGGCTCGACGCCCTCGATCTGCCGGCAGACCGGGAAACCGTCCGACTTGTAAACGATCGCGTACATGCCCCCTCCTTCTCCCGCGCCGATCTCAGCAATACTGCGACAGTCTACGACAAAACAATTGACCGATTAAGACGCCGCGCTTGCTGCCGAGGGACCACGCGCTTCGCCAGAGCGCCCCACCAACCGAGCCGGGTCGTCCAAGGCACGGCGCCCGCCCGGCAGAATTACGGGCCGCTCTTCCTGACGCGCCGCGGTGGAGGCGCCTTGGGTTTCTTCTTGCGCGACTGCTTCCTGGCGAGCTTTGCGGCCACGCCGATGTCGTTCAGGGCTTCTTCGTACCCCGTGCCGCGTTGCCACAGCGTGTAGAGCAGCCGCATCAGGTCGAGCCACTCGTCGGTCGAGAACTCGCGCAGGGGTTTTTGCCGCACGCTCGCGGCGTAGAACGTGCAGAACAGCTCGGCGCCGAAGTGATCGTAGGGCAACTCAAGGTTCAAACGCCCCGCCATCGGCTTGCGCATCTTCCCGGTCTTTGGCATCGCTGTCTCCCGAACCTCTCGCCGCGCCTCGCCCAGCGGGCTGGCGATGAGTTTCGCTGAATTGTGGTGCCGGAAGAGAGACTCGAACTCTCATGACCTTGCGATCGGCGGATTTTGAGTCCGCTGCGTCTACCGATTCCGCCATCCCGGCAAGGGNNCGCTGCGTCTACCGATTCCGCCATTCCGGCCGTGATGAACCGAATTCTATAATGCCCGCAGATGAAGACTTCGGACTTCGACTACGCGCTGCCCGAAGCATTGATCGCGCAGCACCCGGCGACGGAGCGCGCCGCGAGCCGGCTGCTGCACCTGGACGGCCGCTCCGGCGCGCTCGCGGATCGCGCGTTCGCCGACCTGCCGCGCCTCCTGCGGCCGGGCGATCTGGTGGTGCTGAACGACACGCGCGTGATCAAGGCGCGCCTGTTCGGCCGCAAGAGCACCGGGGGGCGCGCCGAGGTGTTCGTCGAGCG
>DKBI01000036.1 GCA_002451175.1 Betaproteobacteria bacterium UBA6904 | reverse complement strand
CGAGCAGAAGGATTTCGTCTGGGGGCTCATCGCCAGCATGTACCTCGGCAACATCGCCGGCCTGATCGTCGTCTTGACCTGCGTGCCGCTCTTCGCGGCGATCCTGCGCGTGCCGTTCGCCGTGATCGCGCCGATCATTCTGGTGATCTGCGCGATCGGCGCCTACACGGTGCACAACGCGATGTTCGACGTGTGGATGATGATGGTGTTCGGCGTCCTCGGCTACGTCTTCAAGAAGCTCAAGTACCCGCTCGCGCCGCTGGTGCTGGCCATCGTGCTCGGCGACCGCGCCGAATCGTCGTTCCGGCAGGCGATGCTGGTGTCCCAGGGCGATCTGACGGTGTTCTTCGCCAACAGCCTCGTCGGCTCGCTCACCGGACTCGCGCTGTTCCTGCTGGCGTGGCCGCTGGTGAGCTGGGCGATCACGCGCGTGCGCGGCGACTAGCGGTCGGGCGCTAGAAGTTCCGGCCGAACTTGCGCTTCAGGCGCGAGAGCGTCTCCGGCGTGAGGTTGAGGTAGGCGGCCAATTCCTTCTTCGGGATGCGCCCGGCGAGTTCGGGGTGCTTGCGCCGGAAGCGCGACAGGCGTCCCGGCGCGTCCAGCAGGTGCAGCGTGATGGAGTGCGCCATCACCTCGGACATGAGCTTCATCACCTCGTATTCGAAGCGCTGCTTGACGTCCTCGTGCCGCGAGAGGAACTCGACCCACTGCGGCATGGGCAGCTCCGCCGTGCGCACGCGCGTCACGGCGACGATGGAATAGGGGATCGGCGTGCGCAGCCGCCACGCCGCGTAGGAGGTGTCCATTTCCGCGTCGCCGGCGAAGCGCAGGATCATCTCGCGGCCCTCCGGGTTGGAGACTACGCGCTTCACCATGCCGTCGAGGATGAAGAACTGCTCCATCTCCTCGTCGCCCTGGTGCACGAGGTGGTCGCCCTTGCGGTACTCGCCCACGACCAGCGCCGGCTCCAGCTCGTCCCATTGGTCGCGCTGCAGCGCCGTCAGCAGCAGATTCTGCCGAAGCTGCAGACGAATGGTGTTGCGCTGAGGGTGCGAGGTCAGGTTCGTCACGGGTGCTGCGCGGCCCACGCCGGGGTCCAAATTCTAGACCCTTGACCACAGTCAAGGCTGGCCCGAGGGGGCGATTCTTACCATAACGGTCCCTCACAGGAGACCGCTCATGGGCACCGTCGAATCGCCAATCGCCGCATCGCAAGCGTCCGGTGCGGGCAGCCCGCAAACGCAGGCCGGCACGGCATCCGATGCGCCGGCGACCGACGGCTTCCACCTGGTAATCGATGCGCTGAAGCTCAACGGCATCGATACGATTTTCGGCCTGCCGGGGATCCCGATCACCGATCTCACCCGCAAGGCGCAGGCCGCCGGACTGCGCGTGATCGCGTTCCGCCACGAGCAGAACGCCGGTCACGCCGCCGCGATTGCGGGTTTCATGACGCAGAAGCCCGGCATCTGCCTGACGGTGTCGGCGCCCGGTTTTCTGAACGGCCTGACGGCGCTCGCCAACGCCACCACCAATTGCTTTCCGATGATTCTCATCAGCGGCTCGAGCGAGCGCGAGGTGGTCGATCTCCAGCAGGGGGACTACGAGGAGATGGACCAGCTGGCGATCGCCAAGCCGCTGTGCAAGGCGGCGTTTCGCGTGCTGCACGCGGAGGACATCGGCGTGGGCATCGCGCGGGCGATCCGCGCCGCGGTCTCCGGGCGGCCGGGCGGCGTGTATCTCGACCTGCCGGCAAAGCTGTTCCCGCAGAGCGTCGACGCGGACGCCGGGCGCAAGTCGCTGATCCAGGTGGTCGATCCGGCGCCGCGCCAGATACCCGCCCCGGAGGCCGTGCAGCGCGCGCTGGCGTTGCTGAAGGGCGCCAGGCGACCGCTGATTCTGCTCGGCAAGGGGGCCGCCTACGCGCAGGCCGATGGCGAGATCCGCGCCCTGGTCGAGCGCACGGGAATCCCGTACCTGCCAATGTCGATGGCCAAGGGCCTGCTGCCGGATACGCACCCGCAGTGCGCTTCTGCGGCCCGCTCCTTCGTGCTTCCCGAAGCGGACGTGGTGGTGCTCGTCGGCGCGCGGCTCAATTGGCTCCTCTCGCACGGCAAGGGCAAGACCTGGGGCGGCAAGAGCGCCAAGGACTGGGGCGGCCAGCAATTCGTGCAGATCGACATTTCGCCGCAGGAAGCCGACAGCAACGTGCGCATCGACGCGCCCGTGGTCGGCGACATCGGTTCCTGCGTGTCCGCGCTGCTCGCGGGCATCGGCGCTGCGTGGCCCCAGCCGCCGGCCGATTGGCTGTCCGCCATTGCCGAGCGCAAGAACAAGAACGTCGCCAAGATGGCGGAAACCCTCGCCCGGAATCCGGCGCCGATGAACTTTCACAGCGCGCTCAACGTGGTGCGCGACATCGTCAAGGCCAACCCGGAGGCGATCCTGGTCAACGAGGGCGCCAACGCGCTCGACTTCACGCGCAGCATCGTCGACATGTACCGGCCGCGCAAGCGCCTGGACGTGGGCACCTGGGGCGTGATGGGCATCGGCATGGGTTTTGCGGTCGCCGCGGCGGTGGTGAGCGATCACCCGGTGATCGCGATCGAAGGCGACAGCGCGTTCGGCTTCTCGGGCATGGAAGTCGAGACGATCTGCCGCTACAACCTGCCGGTCTGCGTCGTCATCCTGAACAACAACGGCGTCTACCGNNATGGAGGAGGCGATCCGCTCGCGCAGGCCGACGCTGATCAATGCGGTGATCGACGAGGGCGCCGGAACCGAGAGCGGGCGCATCACGGCCTTGAATCCGACGGCAAAAAAGAAAAATTGAAGCGCGTGCCGAAGGACGGGTAGCCTTTCACCTGCCGCAGCATTACCGGAGATCCGAATGGAAGCACTCAAGGGCTTGAGAATCCTCGACATGACGCACGTGCAGGCCGGTCCGACCTGTTCGCAGTTGCTCGCCTGGATGGGCGCCGACGTGATCAAGCTCGAGCCGCCGCACGGCGACGCCACGCGCGGGCAGCTGCGCGACGTGCCCAACGCCGACAGCCTGTACTTCACCATGCTCAACTGCAACAAGCGCTCGATCACGGTGAACATGAAGAGCGCGGAGGGCAAGCAGGTCTTCATGGACCTGCTGAAGATCTGCGACATCATCATGGAGAACTTCGGTCCGGGCGTGCTCGACCGCCTCGGCTTCAGCTGGGAGAAGATCCACGAGATCAACCCGCGCATCATCATGGGCTCGATCAAGGGATTCGGGTCGAGCGGACCGTATGCAGATTTCAAGGCGTACGAAAACGTGGCCCAGGCCATGGGCGGGGCGATGAGCACGACGGGCATCCCGGATGGCCCGCCGTACGTCACCGGGGCGCAGATCGGCGACTCGGGCACCGGGCTGCATCTGGCGATCGGCCTGCTCGCGGCCCTTCACCACCGCGCCCGCAGCGGCCAGGGCCAGTACGTGGAAGTCGCCATGATGGACGGCGTCATGAACCTTTGCCGCGTCAAGTGGCGCGACCACCAGCGGTTGTGGCGCGGCGCGCTTCCGGAATATTCCGTCGGCACGCACCAGGGCATGGGGGCCACGCCGCGGGCGGGCAACGACTCCGGCGGCGGGCAGCTCGGCAACGCCGTGCGCTGCGCCCCCGGCGGGCCGAACGACTTCATCTACGTCGTCGTCCAGGAAGCGGTCTGGGACGCGTTGGCGAAGCGCATCGGCCCGGAAGTCGGCATGCCGAATCTGGCGACCGACCCCAAGTTCGCGACGATCGCCGAACGCCGCCGCCACCAGGCCGACATGTGGGAGATCATCGGCGAGTTCGCGCTCAAGCACCCGAAGCGCGACATGATGCGCATCCTCAACGATCTCGACGTGCCCTGCGGGCCGATCATGAGCACCGAAGACCTCTTCGCCGACGAGCACGTCAAGCTGCGCGACATGATGGTGGAACTCGACCATCCGCAGCGCGGCAAGTGGTGGAACGTCGGCATGCCGATCAAGCTCTCGGATTCGCCTGCGCGCGTCGAGCGCTCGCCGACGCTCGGCGAGCACACCGACGAGATCCTGAAGGACGTGCTCGGTTACGACGACGGGCGGATCGCGGAGTTCAAGAAAGCCGGCGCGTTCAGCAATCCGCCGAAGAAGGCCGCGTGATGAAGATCGCCATCATCGGGCAGCAGGACTTCGGCAAGGCGGTCCTCGAAGCGTTTCTGGCGAGGGGCGACGACGTGGCCGCCGTGTTCTGCGCGCCGGAAAAGCCGGGCGCCCGCCCCGACGCGTTGCGCAGCGCGGCGGAGGCGCGCGGCGTCAAGGTCTTCCAGTTCGCCTCGCTGAAGAGCGACGAGGCGAAGGCGGCCCTCCGGGGGCTGGCCGTGGACCTGGGCATCATGGCGTACGTCCTGCAGTTCGCGCCGCAGGATTTCGTCAACATCCCCCGCCTTGGCACGATCCAGTTCCACCCTTCGCTGCTGCCGAAGTACCGTGGCCCGTCGTCCATCAACTGGCCCATCATCCGCGGCGACACGCGCACCGGCCTGACGATCTTCCGGCCGACCGACGGGCTCGACGAAGGGCCGGTGATCCTGCAGAAGGCGACGCACATCGCGCCGGACGACACCCTGGGCTCGATCTATTTCGACCGGCTGTTTCCGATGGGCGTGTCGGCGATGCTGGAAGCCGCCGATCTGGTCGCGGCGGGCAGGCACCACGAATATCCACAGGACGAGGCGCAGGCCACCTACGAGGGCTGGTGCCGCAAGGCCGAGGCGCGCATTCACTGGGCGAATCACGTCGACTGCATCTACAACGTGATTCGCGGCTGCAATCCCGCGCCTGGCGCGTGGACATTGGCGGAAGGCAAGGAACTGCAGATCTTCGACGCGCGCCGCATCCCGGTCAGGACGTTCGGGGCGGTGCAGGGCAAGGTCGGCGAGGTGGTCGCGGTGACCGAGCAGTCGTTCCAGATTACCGCGCAGGGCGGCCGCATCGAAGTCCTGCGGGCGAAGCTGGGCGACGGCAAGAAGGTCGCGGCAGCGGACCTGATCGCCGGCGGTGCCATTCGCGCGGGCCAGATACTCGGCGCCTGAGCGGCTCGGCGGCTGACCTTCCGCCGCGGACCGCGGGCGGGGCGGGTCGCCCTCAAATATTTGACGTAGCTGAAAAATGACTGCAAAAATGCGGTCTAGCCTCCTGTTTTCCGCGGGGAAGTGTTCGCGCTGGCGGGGCGCAGGGAGAGGAGGGTGCCGCTGGTGAAATCCATGATGACCGGGTTCTGGAAAGCCGACTGGTTTCTGGGGGTCGTCGTATTTCTGGTGATGCTGTTCGCCGGCGGCAGCGATCTGCTGCAGAGTCTCGAGCGCAAGGCCTATGACCTCGGGGTGCGCGCTTCGACGCGCGCGCCCGCCGAGCGGATCGCGGTGATCGCGATCGACGAGGAGTCGATCGCGAACATCGGGCGCTGGCCGTGGTCCCGCGAAGTGCACGCCAAGATGACCGACCTGCTCGCGGGCGCCAAGGCGAAGGTGATCGCGAACACCGTCTTCTTCAGCGAGCCGCAGATCGATCCGGGCTACCAGTACATCACCAAGCTGCTGGAAATCGTACAGAAGTCGCAGGCCGGGAGCGATCCGGCACAGGCGGGCGGCCTGTCCGCAGGGGCCGCGGCGGGGGCCTCCGCGCCGGCCGATGGTCCGGTGTCGGAGATCACGGCGATTCTGCGCGAGGCCGAGCAGCAGCTGAACACGGACCGGCGGCTCGCCGAAAGCTACGCCAAGGCGGGCAACGTGCTGCTGCCGATGCTCTTCGCGCTCGGCGAGCCCCGGGGGCGACCCGACAAGCCGCTGCCGGAATTTGCACAGAAGAACGCGGTGGGCGCGGCATCCGGCGGGGGCGATGCCAGGACCCTGCCGACGTCGGCGGTGCAGGTGCCGATCGAATTGCTCGGCAAGGTGGCGGCCGGGCTGGGCCACCTCAATTCCAATCCGGACGTCGATGGCGGCATCCGCACCGAGCCGCTCGTGCTCGGCTATTTCGACCAGCTCTACCCCTCGCTGTCCATGATGATCGCCGCGCGCAGCCTCAACCTGGGGCCCGCCGACATCAAGGTGCGGCTGGGTGAGGGGGTCTCGCTCGGCAAGCTGAGCATCGGCACCGACCCGGCCTCGCAGATGTACACGTATTTCTACAAGAACCGCGAGGGCAGGCCGGCGTTCCAGGTCGACTCGTTCTACGACGTGCTCTCCGGGAAGATCCCGGTCGCCAAGTACGCGGACAAGATCGTCCTCATCGGCGCAACGGCGGCGGGCATCGGCTCCACGTCGGTGACGCCGATCTCGCCCGCGACGCCGCCGGTGCTCACGTTGGCGCATTCGGTGTCCTCCATCCTCCAGGAGCACTTCTTCGTTGCGCCGACCTGGGCCTGGGTGGTCGAGAAGATCGCGTTCCTATTGGTCGCCGCCTATCTCATCGCCGTGCTGCCGAGGCTGAGCGCGGCGCCCGCCGCGGCGATCACCGGGGGCGTGCTCGTCGTGCTGGTCGCGGTCCACTTCGTCCTCATGACGATGCAGGCGACCTGGGTGCAGCTCATGGTGCCGTGCACGCTGCTCCTCGTCGGCCACGTCGCGCTGGTGACCAAGCGTTTCATCGTCACCGAGCGCGCCAAGGTCAAGTCCGACGAGTCGTCGGCGGAATCGAACCGCATGCTCGGCCTGGCGTACCAGGGCCAGGGCCAGCTCGACATGGCGTGGGACAAGTTCCGGCAGGTGCCGCTGTCCGAGTCGCTGCTCGACAACCTGTACAACCTGGCGCTCGACTTCGAGCGCAAGCGCCAGTTCAACAAGGCGGAGGCGGTGTTCCGTCACATGCACGTGTTCAACCCGAAATTCCGGGACCTCGAGCAGCGGCTCTCGCGAGCGAAGCAGCTTTCGGAAACGGTCATGCTCGGCGGCGGCGCCGGGGCGGGGCGCACCAACGCCAGCATCCTCGGCCAGGACGGCTCGGTCGAGAAGCCGATGCTCGGCCGCTACGAAGTCGAGAAGGAACTCGGCAAGGGCGCCATGGGCGTCGTCTACCTCGGCAAGGATCCGAAGATCGGGCGCGTGGTGGCCATCAAGACCATGGCCCTGTCGCAGGAATTCGAGGCCGACGAGCTGGTCGAGGTGAAGGAGCGTTTCTTCCGGGAGGCGCAGACCGCCGGCCGGCTTTCGCATCCCAACATCGTCACGATCTACGACACCGGCGAGGAGCACGACCTGTGCTACATCGCGATGGAGTTGCTGAAGGGCGGTGACCTGGTGCCCTTCTGCAAGGCGGGCAACCTGCTGGACTTCGAGCGCGTGGTGTCGATCGTTGCGCGCGCGGCGGAGGCGCTCGGCTACGCCCATCGCCAAGGCGTCGTGCATCGCGACATCAAGCCTGCGAACCTCATGTACCACCCCGAATCCGATGTCCTCAAGCTGACGGATTTCGGCATCGCGCGCCTGACCGATTCTTCGAAGACCAAGACGGGCATGGTGCTCGGCACGCCGTCGTACATGTCCCCCGAGCAGCTGGCCGGCCAGAAGATCGAGGGCCGCAGCGATCTGTTCTCGCTTGCCGTGAGCCTGTACCAGATGCTTTCGGGCCGCCTGCCGTTCGAGGGCGAATCGATGGCGCAGCTGATGTTCAAGATCGCCAACGAGCCGCCCAACGACATTCTCTCGGTGCGGGCGGACGTTCCCCAGGGGCTGGTGGCGTTTCTCGCGCGTGCGATGGCGAAGAACCCGGACGAGCGTTTCCAGACCGGCGAGGAGTTCGCGCAGGCCCTGCGCGCCGCGTTCGCGGGAGCGCCGGCGGCCGCCGCCACGCCACAGCCCCCGCCGCACGCGGCGGGTGGCGTGAAGTCGGTGGACATCGAGCTCTGAAGCGCGCTTCATGGATCTGACGCAAGTCCTCGAGATCGCGAGTTGCACGGACCCGGGCATGGTCCGCTCGCACAACGAGGATTCGGTGGCGTCCGATGCGGCCCTCGGGCTCGTCGTGCTGGCGGACGGCATGGGCGGCTACAACGCGGGCGAGGTCGCGAGCGGCATGGCGACGTCCGTGATTACGACGGAAGTGAGGCAGTTGTTCGCCAAGGCCCCGCCCTACGAGATCGATCCGACCACCAATTTGCCGATCGCGCCGCGCATCATCCGCGACCAGGTGCTCAAGGCCAACACGTCGATCTTCCAGGCCGCGCAGAGCCAGCCGCAGTACGCGGGCATGGGCACCACGCTGGTGGTCGCCCTGTTCTACGACAACCACATCCTCGTCGCGCATCTCGGCGACTCGCGCCTGTACCGGTTGCGGGCGGGCGCGTTCACGCAGGTGACGCGCGACCATTCCCTGCTGCAGGAGCAGATCGATGCCGGGCTGATTTCGCCCGAGCAGGCCAAGCACGCGCAGCACAAGAACCTCGTCACGCGGGCGCTCGGCATCGATCCGCAGGTCGACCCCGAGATTCACGAGTACACGGCGACGCCCGGGGACCTCTACCTGCTCTGTTCCGACGGCCTGTGCGACATGGTGAGCGATGACGACATCGGCGAGACCCTGCGCGCCTTCGGCAGCAACCTGGCGCTGGCCGCCCAGCAGCTCGTGCAGATGGCCAACGACAACGGCGGCCGGGACAACGTATCGGTTATACTCGTGCGCGTCCTGAGGGAATACCCGGGGCCGCGCGGCGTGATGGGCAAGTTGTTTGCGTGGCTAAAATAGTTCCGCAGGGACCGGACATGGCGAAACTGATACTCAGCATGGATGATCAGGTGCTCAAGGAGATTCCGCTCTCCAAGGAGCGCACGACCATTGGCCGCAAGGCGCAGAACGACATCCAGATCGACAACCTCGCCGTAAGCGGCGAGCACGCGGTGATCGTGTCGATCATGAACGACTGCTTTCTCGAGGACCTGCAGAGCACCAACGGCACGCAGGTCAACGGGAATCCGGTCAAGAAGCATTTCCTGCAGAACAACGACGTCATCGAGCTCGGCAAGTACAAGCTGAAGTTCGTGCAGGACACGACGCCGAAGGCTGCCGCAGCGCCCGTGGTGGACAAGGCGGATTTCGAGAAGACGATGGTGCTGCGACCCGGCGCGATGCGCGCGGCGGTCGAGCAGGCGAAAGCGATGGCCAGCGGCGCGCAGGCGGGTGGCGCGGCCGAGGCCGCGCGCGTCGCGGCCGTGAAGCAGGCGGCCGCCACCGCGGCGGCCACCGGCATCGCCGACAAGGATGCGAAACCGGCTGCGCCCGCGGCAGCCGCTGCTGCGGCGCCAGCGCCTTCGCCGCCGGCCCCGGCCGAGGCCGCGCGTACGCCCCCACCTGCTGCAGCGCCGCAGCCGGCGTCGGCCACCGCTGCCAAGGCGCCGCAGGCTCCGGCCGCCGCAGCGCCCAAGCCGCTGATCGGCGCCATCCAGCTGCTCTCGGGGGCCAATGCCGGGAAGGAACTCGAGCTGGCCAAGCCGCTCACGACGCTGGGGCGCCCGGGGGTGCAGGTGGCCGTGCTCACGCGCCGGCCGCTGGGGTACTTCATCACGCACGTCGAGGGGGCCCAGCATCCGGCCGTCAACGGCCAGGCGATCGGGGCGGCGCCGCACGCGCTCAAGGATCACGACGTGATCGAGCTCGCCGGCGTGAAGATGGAATTCTTCCTCAAGGGCTGAGCGCCCTGCGCGACCTCGCCGCGGCCGCGCGCCCGACCTCCCGCCCCGCGTGAAACAGCACATCGTCCGGATCGCGCTCGGTCTTGCGATCATGCTGTTCTTTCTGGGCCATGCGACCCAGATCTACACGGTCGGCATCATCACGCAGCTCGACAACATCATCTACGACGCGCGGCTGGTCCTCACCATGCCGCGCAAGAAGGATGAGCGCATCGTCATCCTCGACATCGACGAGAAGAGCCTGCAGGAACTCGGCCACTGGCCCTGGCCGCGCGACCTCATGGCGCAGCTGATCGACAAGCTGTTCGACAAGTACCAGGTGGCGATCGTCGGCTTCGACGTGGTGTTCGCCGAGGCCGATTACTCGTCCGGCATCCGCACGCTGGAGCGGTTTGCGCAGAACGAGCTGAAGACCGTGCCGGAGTTCCAGCAGGCTTTCCAGAAGGTCCGGCCGGAGCTGGACTACGACGGGCTGTTCGCCAAGAGCCTGAAGGGCCGACCGATCGTCCTGGGCTACTCGCTGAACAACGAGGCAGGCGCCAAGCGCATCGCCGCCATTCCGGACCCGGTGCTGCCCAAGGGGACGTTTACCGGCCGCAGCATCGGCTTCACGCATTGGGACGGCTACATCGGCACGCTGCCGGAGCTGCTGAAGAGCGCGGCCGCCGGCGGACACTTCAATCCCTACACGGACCCGGACGGGATCGTGCGCCGCGTGCCGCTGCTCGTCGAATTCGACGGCGCCTATTACGAGGCGCTGTCGCTCGCCATGATGCGCACGCTGCTCGGTTTTCCGAAGGTCGAGCCGGGCTTTCCCCCGGAGCGTTTCGTGCACCGCGGCTACGCGGGCCTGGAGTGGATCAAGACCGGTCCGCTCGTCATCCCGGTGGACGATACGGTGAGCGCGCTCGTGCCTTACCGGGGCGACAAGTTCAGCTTTCCGTACGTGTCCCTGGCGGACGTTGCGAAGGACCGCGCGCCGACCGAACTGTTGAAAGGCAAGATCGCGCTCGTGGGCACCACCGCGGCGGGACTTCAGGACCTGCGCTCGACACCCGTGGCGAGCGTCTACCCTGGCGTCGAGGTGCACGCCAATCTGCTCTCCGGCATGCTCGACGGGACGATCAAGCAGAAACCGCCCTACATGCTCGGCGCCGAGGTGCTCCTGCTGGTGGTCTCGGGCGTCGCGCTCGCCGTCCTCATTCCGATGCTGTCCGCGCTCTGGGCGTCGTTGGCCGCGCTGGGCGCGCTGGCGGCGGCGGCCGGGTTGAGCATCAGCGCGTGGACGCAGCTGAACACCGTGCTGCCCTTCGCGACGGGCCTGCTCATGATCGGCACGCTGTACACCATGAACATGGCTTACGGCTACTTCGTGGAGTCGCGGTCGAAGCGCCAGTTCACCGAGCTGTTCGGCCAGTACGTTCCGCCGGAACTCGTCGACAAGATGGCCTCCGACCCCGAGAAGTACAACATGGAGCCGCGCGCCGCCGAGCTCACGATCCTCTTCTCCGACGTGCGCGGCTTTACCAGCATCTCGGAGGCCCTCAAGCCGGAGGACCTGCGCGAGTACATCAACGACTACCTCACGACGATGAGCGGCATCATCCGCGGCGGGCATCACGGCACGCTCGACAAGTACATCGGCGATGCCATCATGGCGTTCTGGGGCGCCCCGGTGGACGACACGGACCACGCGCGCAACGGCGTGCTCGCGGCGATCGCGATGCAGAAGGAATGCCAGGCGCTCAACGAGAAGTTCGTCGAGCGCGGCTGGCCGAAACTGAAGATCGGCGTCGGACTGAACAGCGGCAACGTGCGCGTCGGCGACATGGGCTCGCAGGTGCGCCGCGCCTACACGGTGATGGGCGATGCCGTGAACGTCGCGTCCCGGCTCGAGGGGCGTACCAAGTATTACGGCGTCGGCATCCTCGTGGGCGAGGCGACGCGCAATGCGATCAAGGACATGGTGTTCCGCGAAATCGACCGCATCAAGGTCAAGGGCAAGGACCTCGCCATCACGATCTTCGAGCCGCTCGGGCTGGAAGGCGAGGTCAGCCGCGCCGTGATCGAGGAACTGAAGCTCTGGCACCAGACGCTTCGCGCGTACCGCGCGCAGCAATGGGATGCGGTGGAGCTGAACCTGCTCAACCTGCAGCGCATGGACCCGGACTGCGGGCTCTACGCCCTGTACGCGGGGCGCGTCGCGGAGTTCCGGCGCAGTCCGCCGCCGGAAGGCTGGACGGGCGTGACCGCGTTCGACGAAAAATAGGCGGTCGCCATGCGCCTGCGCGTGCTCGGTTGCTCCGGCGGAATCGGTGGACGGCAGCTGCGCACCACCTCGTTTCTGGTCGACGGCGATATCCTGCTGGACGCAGGCTCGGGCGTCGGCGATCTCTCGCTCGCCGAGCTGACCCGCATCGACCACGTGTTCGTGACGCATTCGCACCTCGATCACGTGACGTCGATCCCCTTCCTGATCGACACGGTCGGCGGCATGCGCTCCAAGCCCATCACGGTGCACGCCACCGCGGCGACGACCGAGATTCTGCGCAATCACCTGTTCAACTGGTCGATCTGGCCCGACTTCAGCGAGATTCCCACGCCCGAGGCGCCCTTCATGCGCTATGCCGAAGTCGAGTTGGGCCACACGGTGACGATCTCGGGGCGCGCGTTCACGCCGCTGCCGGCGAATCACACGGTCCCCGCCGTCGGCTATCACCTGGACAGCGGCAAGGGCAGCCTGGTGTTCACCGGCGATACGGGACCCAATGACAACCTCTGGCGCGTGGTGAACCGGATCGGCAATCTGCGCGCGGTCATCATCGAGACGGCGTTCTCCAACAAGGAGAAGCCGCTCGCGGAGATCTCCCGGCACCTGTGCCCGTCCATGCTGGCCGACGAGCTGCGCAAGCTGGAGCGCGACGCGGACATCTGGGTGACGCACCTCAAGCCTGGCGAGATCGAGCTCACGATGCAGGAGATCGACGAGTGCGTGGGAGAGTTCAGTCCGCGCATGCTGCAGAACGGCCAGGTCATCGAGTTCTGACGGAATGACCGGGGATTCCACGGACGGTTCCGGCGCGAGCATCGAGCGGCTCGCGCGCCTCGCGCCGCTGGCGGAGCTGTCCCCGGCGCGCCTCACCGAGCTGGCGACGGCGGCGCGCGTGCACCGTGCCCAGCGCGGCACGGACCCGCTGGCCCAGCATGCCGGGACGGACCACGCCGTGTTTCTGTTGCGCGGCGAGATCCTGCTGAGTTTCGCCGGCAGCGGCTCGACGGTCGTGGTCGGCGGCAGCGGCGAAGGGCTGCACCCGCTCAACCGCCGTCAGGCCACCGTGGTGCGCTCCAAGGCGATCACGGATCTCGAGCTCCTCGTGATCGACGACGATTCGCTGGACCTCGCGGTCACGTGGAACGAGGCCGCGGCCGCGCGCGACGACCCGGCGGGCGGGCGGGCGGCGGGGAATCTCCAGGCGGATTTCGGCGGCGCCGTGCTGTCCCTGGCCAACATCCAGCACGGGGCGCTGGCGCAGCTGCCCGCAGCGCACATCGAGGAGCTGATGCGCCGCTTCGAGCGCGTGAGCGCGCAGCGCGGGCAGGTCATCGTCGCCGAAGGCGAGGCGGGAGACTGGTTCTACGTCATCGAGTCGGGGCGTTGCGTGGTGGAGCGGATGGTCGGCGGCGTGACGGTCGCCGTCGCGGAACTCAAGAGCGGCGACGTGTTCGGCGAAGAGTCGCTCGTGTCGGACACCACGCGCAACGCGACCGTGACCATGCTTTCCGACGGCGAGCTGCTGCGCCTTGCGAAGCGGGACTTCACGGCGCTGCTCGCCGAACCGCTGCTGCATCGCCTGAGCTGGCCGGAGGCGCGCGCCCGCGTCGAGGGCGGGGCCGTGTGGCTCGACGTCCGCTACCCGTCGGAGTATCAGCACGACCGCCTGCCGATGGCGATCAACGTGCCGCTGAGCGAGGTCCGCAACAGTTTCGCCGTCCTCGATCCCGGGGCGGAATACGTCGTCTACTGCCAGAGCGGGCGGCGCAGCTCGGCCGCGGCATTCCTGTTTGCGCAACGCGGGTTCAAGGTGTGGCTGCTGGACGGCGGCTTGCGCGCGGCGCGTCGCGACGGTGCGCGCTGAACGCTCGGCGTCCCGCGCGCGGCGCGCGGGGTTGAACGCTCGCGCCGCCGAGTCTAGGATACACTCCTTGAACTTTGACGCAGGAGTGGAGCCCGGAGGGTCTCGATGAGCGCTGTCCTGAGTCCATCGTCAGCCACGCAGCCCGATGTTTCTGCGCGCCTCGCGTCGCAGAAGCAGCTGCAGGCGCTGACGAACAAGATCCACGCCACCAGCAATATCGACGAGATCATGCTGGAGCTGAGCGCGGAGATCTGCGCGCTGTTCAACGCCGACCGCCTGACCATCTACTCGCTCTCCGAGGACAAGCAGTCGATCGTCTCCAAGCTCAAGACCGGCCTCAATTCGTTCAAGGACCTGAAGCTGCCCGTGGCCGAGCACTCGATCGCCGGCTACGTCGCCCTCGCGCGCAAGATGGTCAACATCCGCGACGTGTATGACGACGTCGAGCTGAAGGCGGTCAACCCCAATCTGCGGTTCCTGCAGGAGGTCGACAAGCGCACCGGCTACCGGACCAAGCAGATGCTGGTCGCGCCGATCATCGAGCCCCACTCGCAGGACCTGGTGGGGGTCATCCAGCTGATCAACAACAAGGCGGGAATGCCCTTCGGCAACGTCACCGAGGAGGGCGTGGCCGAACTGGGTCAGACGCTGGCGATCGCGTTCAAGCAGCGGCAGCGACCGCAGGGCGTGCGCACGAAGTACGCGTTCCTCATCTCCGAGGGCGTGCTCTCGGCCGGCGAGTACGAGCTGGCGGCGCGCCAGGCGCGCAAGAAGGCGCTCGACATCGAGCAGGTGCTGCTCGAGGAGTTCCAGGTGCGCGTGCCGGCGCTCGGCCAGGCGCTGTCGAAGTTCTTCGGCGTGCCCTACGAGGCGTTCAAGCCGGATCGCATCAAGCCGATGGACCTGCTGAAGAACCTCAAGCGCGAGTACGTCGAGCAGAACCAGTGGCTGCCNNGGGGACATCGGCGACATCCTGCAGGGGCTCGACGACGAGTCCACCGACCTCGGCGAGGCCGCGAGTTCGGACGACGTGTCCGCCGCGGCGGACAACGAGCTCGTCAAGCTCGTCAACAAGGTGATCATCGACGCCTACAACCAGGGCGCCACGGACATCCACATCGAGCCGTATCCCGGCAAGGCGAAGACCGAGATCCGGTTCCGCAAGGACGGTTCGCTCGGGCCGTACATCGAGGTGCCGGCGAGCTACCGCAACGCGATCGTCGCGCGCATCAAGATCATGTGCGACCTGGACATCTCGGAGAAGCGCAAGCCGCAGGACGGCAAGATCAAGTT
>DKBI01000336.1 GCA_002451175.1 Betaproteobacteria bacterium UBA6904 | reverse complement strand
AAGTTCGCCGCCATGTACCTCGCGCAGGTGCCGGCGACGCCCGGCGTGCACCTCGCCGGCATCGCGGATCTCAATCCGCCGAACGCGCGCGCCAACCTCGCGCGCATCGGCTGGTCCGCGGAGCGGATTGCGGCGGCCTCGCTCGATGCGGCGCTGCGCGAGCGGCGCACGCACCTGGGCGAGGACTGGCAGGCGCTGGTCGCGCACCCGGAAATCGACATCGTCATCGAGGCGACCGGGAACCCGGTCGCAGCGGTGGATCACGCGCTGGCGGCATTCGCGCACGGCAAGCACGTGGTCATGGTGACGGTCGAGGCGGATGCGTTCTGCGGGCCGATGCTCGCCGAGCGCGCGCGCGAGGCCGGCGTGGTGTACAGCCTCGCCTACGGCGACCAGCCCGCGATCATCTGCGACCTGGTCGATTGGGCGCGCGCGGCCGGATTCAACGTGGTGGCCGCGGGGCGCGGCCACAAGTGGCTTCCGCACTACGCGCAGTCGACGCCCGACACCGTCTGGGACCATTGGGGTCTGACCCCAGAGCAGGCGAAGGCCGGCGGATTGAACCCGAAGATGTTCAATTCGTTTCTCGACGGCTCGAAGCCGGCGATCGAGACCTCGGCGGTGTGCAACGCGACCGGTCTGACGCCGGCGCCGTGGGGACTCGCCTATCCGCCGTGCGCGATCGACCAGTTGCCGAGCGTCATGCGCCCCAGGGAAGAGGGCGGCTGCCTGCACCACAAGGGGCAGGTGGAGGTCGCCTCGTCTTTGGAACTCGACGGGCGCGCCATTGGCTACGACATCCGCATGGGCGTCTGGGTGGTGTTCGAGGGCGACACGGAATACGTCCGGCGCTGCTTCATGGAGTACGGCGTGCAGACGGATCCGAGCGGGCGCTACGCCTGCATGTACAAGCGCTGGCACCTGATCGGCCTCGAGGTCGGCATCTCGGTGGCCTCGGTCGGGCTGCGCCGCGAGCCGACCGGTTGCGCGACGGGGTGGCGCGCCGACGCCGTGGCGTTCGCGAAACGCGCCCTCGGCGCGGGCGAGGTGCTCGATGGCGAGGGCGGTTACACCGTGGCGGGGCGCCTGATGCCGGCGGCCGATTCGCTCGCGCAGGGCTGCCTGCCGCTCGGGCTGGCGCACGGCTGGAAACTGCTCAAGCCCGTCGCCGCTGGCCAGCCGGTGCGCTGGAGCGACGTCGCCTGCGACGCGAGCGTCGCGGCGGTGAAGCTGCGCCGGGACATGGAAGCGCGGTTCGCCGAAGGCGCGCGCGCCGCGGCCTGAGCGCGCCTCAGGCGCCGCGGTCCTTGAACACCTCGCGCGCGCAGCGGAAGCTTTCCACGGCGGCCGGCACGCCGCAGTAGATCGCCACCTGCAGGAGGACTTCCTTGATCTGATCCTTGCTGAGGCCGTTGTTCAGCGCGCCGTTGATGTGCAGCTTCAGCTCGTGCGAGCGGCCGAGCGCCGAGAGCATCGCGAGGTTGAGGATCGAGCGCGACTTGCGGTCGAGCCCGGGCCGGTTCCAGATGTCGTTCCAGCAATAGGTGTTGAGCAGCTCCACGAATTCCGCGTTGAAGTCGTCCACCGACGCCATCGCCTTGTCGACGTATTCGGCGCCGAGCACTTCGCGGCGCGTCTTGAGCCCTGCCTTGGCACGTTCCTCGTGGCTGCGCTTGTCCATCGTCNNGGGCCGCCCGCGCGCCGCAGTGCTTGGACCGCTCAGTCGACGACGAAGCTGACCTTCAGGTCCACGCGGTACTTCGTGACCTTGTCCTTGTCGATGATGGCCTGCTGGCCATTGACCCACGCGCTGCGAATGCCGTGCACGGACTTGCTCGCGCTCGCGATGCCGTCGCGGATGGCGTCTTCGAAGCTCTTGGGCGATTCGGCGCTGATCTCGATGACTTTTGCCACTGACATGGTCGACCTCCTGGATTGGGTAAGAACAGCCAGGCACGACGCACCCGCCTTGCGTCGGCGTACCTTCCAGTTAAGTCGCTTGCCCCGCCGGGCGCGTTGACAATCCGCAAGCGCCGCGCCACGCACCGGCGATTGCCGGATGGGACGCCGGCACGGCGGCGCTCAGTGGTCTTCGATGTGCGGCACCGACTCTTCGGCCGGCGCGCCCGTGTCGGGATCCACCCAATCGGCGATGCCGATCTCGGATTCCGCTTCCTGGATCGTTTCCGCGGGCTCGAAGTCGGTGATCTCGCTGCTCAGCGCATCGACTTCCGCCTCGACGAGCGTAGCGAAGGGCCCGTACTCCTTGCTGCCGTCCGGCTCCTGCCAGTACACGCCGTCCGGCCGCTCGATGAACTGAACGCGACGCTCCACGGGCGCTGCTTTGCGGCGGGCCCGCGTGCGCTGAGGCTTCTTCTGCTTCGCGATCATGACGGCCCATTATATGCACAGGTCGCGCGCCTGCGCGATTGATGCAAATCAAAGCGATGGGTGCGCCCTTCGCGAGGGCGAGCCGCCCTGCGCATGCGCCATCCGCAGCGATTTCGCGCATGCAAATCTTCCGCAGCTTGCCGCTCACCGGCATCGCAAATTCCGTGACGAAGCGAATGCGGCGCGGCTCACGCCGCGACCTGCGCCCAGTACGCGTCGACCTGCGCCTGAATGAGCGTCAGCGTGGCCTCGTCGCGCTCGGGCTCGAACAGATGCCGGAAGCGACCCTGCCGCTTGAGGTACTCCTCCACGGGCAGGCGGGAGCGGGGTACGTGCGTGTGGACGATGCGGCCGTCGAGGTACTCCTTGAGCGGCCAGATGCCGGTCTTGACCGCAAGGCGGCCGATCTCGACGCCGTCGGCCGGATCGAAGTCCCAGCCGGGCGGACACGGCGCGAGCGCGTGGATCAGGCGCGGACCTTTGAGCGCACGCGCCTTCTCGATCTTCTTCGCGAGGTCCAACGCGTCCGCGCCGACCACGGTGGCGGCGTAAACCGGCTGGTGCGCCACCCAGATGGCGAAGAGATCCTTCTTGCGCGCCGCGTTGCCCTGCGCGGGGCCGCTCGTCGCGGTGTGCGCGCCCAGCGGCGTCGCGGCGGAGCTCTGTTGTCCGGTGTTGCCGTAACCCTCGTTGTCGTAACAGAGGTACAGGAAATCCAGCCCGCGATCGATGGCGCCCGAAGTCGCAGAAAGACCGATTCCGGTGGCCGAGCCGTCGCCGGTCAGCGCGACGGCCGTCAGATCTTCCTCCGGCGCAAGGCGCCCCTGCGCGATGAGGATGTCGAGCGCGTCGCGCACGCCCTGCGCGCCCGCGGGCGCGGACGCCATCGCGGTGTAGAGCCAGGACCCGGGAAACGGCGTGTACGGATAGGCGGCGAGAAGCGTCATGCAGCTCGCGGCGTTGACGAACACCGTGCGCGCGCCGAGCAGATCGTAGGTCTCGTGCAGGGACAGCATGCCGCCGCAGCCGGCGCACATCGCCGTGCCCGATCCGAGCAGGTGCGCGGACGGCAGATCCTTCATGCGCTGGATCGTGGGGCTCATGGAAGTGGCTCCGCGACCGCCCCGGCCCCGGCGATCGCCTGCAGATTGCGCACCTGGCGCAGCTCGCCCGCCGTGTACAGCAAGCGCGGACCGGGTGGGGCGCGGTTCGCCGCGATGGCGCCGCGCAGTTCGTCGGCGATGCGGAAGAACTCCTCCGCCGAGATGTCGCGGCCCCCCAGCCCGCCGACGTAGCTCGCGAGCAGCGGCGCATCCGGCTGGCCGTAGAGCGCCGAGGCGAGCTCGGCGAACAGCACGCCGCCTTTGCCCACGGACAGGTTCTGGTCGATGACGGCTACGGCTCGCGCGCCGGCGATCGCCCGCCGGATCGCTTCGACCGGATACGGCCGCAACAGTTTCGGGCGCACGAGTCCCGCGCGCAGGTTGCCCTCGCGCAGCCGGTCCACGGCCTCCATGGCCTTGGTGGCGAAGGCGCCGATCATGAAAAATACGAACTCCGCGTCGTCGCAGCGATAGCGCTCGACCGCGGCCTGCGGCCGGCCGAAGCGCGCCGCGAACTCTTCGGCGATTCGGTCGTGCACCTCGAGCGCCCGCTGCGCCGCCAGATGCGTCTCGTAACGGAAGTACGAGTAGGGCGAGCCGCCGAGCACGGCGACCGACTGGCTCACCGGACGGCTGGCGCGAAACGCGATGCCCTGCGGGTCGAACGCCGGCAGGAACGCCGCGGCTTCAGCCGCCGGCGGCAACGCCACCGGCTCGCG
>DKBI01000080.1 GCA_002451175.1 Betaproteobacteria bacterium UBA6904 | reverse complement strand
GTCCGACACGATGAACGGCGTCACGCCGCGGAAGATCGTGCTCGTCGGCACGTCCGGCAGCAGCGTGCGCAGCACGAACACGTTCATGCCGATCGGCGGCGTGATGAGGCTGATCTCGGTGACGACCACGACGATGACGCCGAACCAGACCAGGTCGTAGCCGAGGTGCTGCACCAGCGGATAGAACACCGGCACGGTCAGCAGGATCATCGAAATGCTCTCCAGCACGCAGCCGAGCAGCACGTAGATCACGCAGATCGCCCCGATGACGACGATCGGATGGATCTCGAACTGGTTGACGAAGTGGCGCAGGTCGCCGGGCATCGTCGTGTAGTTGATGAAGTTGGCGAACATCATCGCGCCGATCAGGATGACGAACAGCATCGCCGTCGTTCGCCCTGATTCCAGCAGCACCTCGAACGTGACGCGCCACGTGAGCTTCCGGCGCGCCAGGGCGAAGGCGAAGGCGCCCGCGGCGCCGATGCCCGCCGCCTCCGTCGGCGTGAACAGGCCGCCGTAGATGCCGCCCATGACGAGGGTGAACAGCGCGATCACGCCGATCACNNACGCCGCGCAGCAGCGCCATGCGCTCAGGCCACGACATCTGCTCGCCGCGCGGCCCCGATTGCGGATCGCGCCACGTCGTCCATTGCACCGCCAGGCTGTAGAAGAGAATGCCGATCAGCCCGGGCAGCACGCCCGCCGCGAACAGCGCGCCGATGTTGGTCTCGGTGATGATGCCGTACAGCACCAGCACCGTGGACGGCGGGATCAGGATGCCCAGCGTGCCGCCCGCCGCGATGGACCCGGCGCTGAGCGCGTTCGAGTAACCGAACTTCCGCATGGGCGGCATCGCCACCTTCGACATGGTCGCGGCCGTCGCCAGGCTCGAGCCGCAGATCGCGCCGAACCCGCCGCAGGCCGCGATCGTCGCCATGGCGAGCCCGCCGCGCAGGTGGCCGAGAAAGGCGTAGCACACCGCGTACAGTTCCTCCGCCATCCCGGCGCGCGTGACGAAGTTGCCCATCAGGATGAACAGCGGCACCACGGAGAAGGCGTACTGGAACCCCGTCTCGTAGGTCACCGAGGTCGCCATCGCGAGCGCCGGCGGCAGGCCCTTGAGCAGCGCCGTGCCGGCGACGCCGACGATGCCCATCGCGAACGCGATCGGCACGCGCAGCACGGTCAGCGCCAGCATGGCGACGAAGGCCAGCAGGGCCTCGATCACGCGCGCTCCGCTCCGCCGCTCAAACCGAGCGATCCTCGCCCGGGTTGCCGAGAATTGCCGGCGTGAACGCCCGGATGACGTGCACGAACCCGGCCAGCAGCACGAACGCCATCATCACGTAGACGAAGGGCGTCAGCGGTATCTGCAGCACCGTCGTCGTGTCGCCGTACCCGCCGGTCTGCTGCGCCTTGTCCCACAGCAGCGCGCTCAGCGCGAGCAGCAGCACGCCCGACAGCAGCTCCACGAGCATGCCCTGGACGCGGCGCGCGCGCGCGCCGATGAAATGGTCGATGAGATCCACGGTGACGTGCTCGCCGCGGCGCGAGACGAGCGGCAGCCCGGCGAAGATCAGCACCGCCATGAGCAACTCCGTGATCTCGAAGCCGCCCGGGATGGAATGATTGGCCAGGTAGCGCGCCACGACGTCGACGAACGTCAGCGCCATCATGGCGAACAGGATCACGCAGGCCGCGAAGCCGAGCACGGCGTCGATGCGGTACGCGATGCGCGCGAGTCGGGAAGCCCGTCGGGTCATGTGGCCAGGAAGAAACCGACGCTGCAGGCGGGTCGCGATCGCCGCGCGCACCGCGCGGCCGGTGCCGGCGCGAACCGGCCCGCGGCCGCGGCGCGCACTTCGCTTACTTGCCCGCCAGCTTTTTCACTTCCGCGCGGAACTCGGCCAGCACCTTCGGGCCGTCGATGCCCTTCGCATTCGCCTGCGCGACCCAGTCCTCGATCACCGGGTCGGCCTTCGTCATGACGTCCTTCACGAAGGCCGGGCTGGCATTGGTGATCTTCACGCCGGATTTCTTGATCAGGTCCAAGCCGACCTTGTCCGCCTCGTCCCAGACGCCGCCGGCGAACCGCGCCACCCACTCGCCCGAGATCTTCTTCAGCGCGTCCTGGTCCTGCTTCGGCAGCTTGTCCCATTTTCCGGGGTTCATGAAGAAGCCGAAGGTGGAGCCGTAGAAGCCGCCCGGGAAGATCGTCGCGAACTTGATGAGCTTCTCCAGCTTGAACGAGGCCGGCGACTCCAGCGGGAAGAACAGGCCATCGGCGACGCCCGTCTTGAGGATCTCGTAGGACTCCGGCGCCGGCTTGAACAGCATCGTCGCGCCGAGCACCTTGCCCATGTCGGCGGCGATGCCGCCCCCCGTGCGGATCTTCAGCCCCGACAGGTCGGCGACCTTGGCGACTTCGTGCTTGGTGTTGAAGATCTGGCCCGGGCCGTGGCTGAACACGCCGAGCAGATGCACGCCGTTGTACTCCCCCGCGGCGTTCAGGTGCTTCCAGTGGATGCGCGAGTAGGCCACGGAGTTGATCGTCGCCGTGGCGCCGCCGCCCGGCAGCTCGCCGAGCTTGGTGAGCGTGTGCCGCGCCGGCGTATAGCTCGCCGTGACGTAGGACAGGTCCACCTGCCCGTCGCGCACCGCGTCGAACGTTCCCGGCGGCGCGACCGGCGCCTTGGGGAGCATCTGGAATCGCACGCGCCCGCCGGTCACCTTTTCCGCTTCGTTGGCCCAACCCTGCAGAAAGCCCTTGGTCAGCGGATGGCTGGGCGGCACCCAGGACGACATGGTCAACGTCGTTTGCGCCTGCGCCGGCAGCGCGAACGCCGCGGCAACCACCGTACCCACACACCAGCTCGTGCGATTCATGACGGCATCTCCCCCTCCAGAAAGAAGCGGTCAGTGTATCAAAGGTGTGCCCTCAGGCGAGCGCCGCGATCCACTGGTTGGCGCCGCGCAGCCGGTTGGCCATGTCCCGCGCCAGATTCTCCAGCAGCGTGATCTTCAGCGCGGGATACCGGTCGGACACGCGGTTGAAATCCTCCACCGCGAGTACGCGGCAGCGCACCTCGGAGTCGGCGTGCACCGAGGCGCTGCGCGTGGTCTGCCCGAGCAGCGCCATCTCGCCGAAATTCATGCCCGGCCCGAGCGAGGCGATGCGCAGATGGCCGCCATTCTGCAGCGGCACGAGAATGCTGACCTGCCCCGCCTCGATGAAGTAGAAGCGCCCGTCGCCCTGCTGCCCGGTCTCGAGGATGCGCTCGCCGGAGGCGAAGGTCTGCACCGCGGTGAGCGCCTCCACCTGCTGCAGCAGGGGCTCCGGCGTTCCCTGGAACAACGGCGACTCCTCGAGCCGCGCCGGGCGCGCCGGCGCGCGGTGCGCCTCGCCGTACAGTCGGTTCTCGCACCATTCCACCGCGAGGTCGTTGTCCTCGAAGCTGAGAAAGCCGCGATCGCCGCGGCGCGCCGACTTGCGCAGCGGATCGAGGATCGCCGCGCGGTCGTTGACTCGCGAGCACACGACCGCCACGCCGTCCTCCATGAAGCCGAGGCGGGTCTGGTTCAGCAGGCGCGCGGCGCTGTCGGTGATCCCCGCCACCTGGTGCAGGTCGAGAATGAAGCTGTGCGTGTCGGCCGCCAGCTCCTGCATGCGCCGGATGACGTACTCGACGCCGTCCACGGCGAGCAGCCCATGCAGGCAGAGGTACTTGATGCGCTGCGCGTGCTGGTCCAGATAGGCGCGCATCTCCGGCGGCGGCCGCCGGCGCGACGGCGCCTCCGCGCCCGTGTAGATCCGCCCCAGCGCGCGGCTCGGATCGCCGGCCTTGGAAAACACGTGCAGGCCGAAATCCTGCGACAGGCGCTTGCACACCTCGATGCCGCGCACGCTGTTGCCCTTTTCGTCGAGGCGCGGCGAGAAGATGCCGATGCCGAAGCGCCCGGGGAGCACCGCGATGATCCCGCCCCCGACGCCGCTCTTCGCCGGCATGCCGATCTCGTACATCCAGCTGCCCGCGTAGTCGTACATGCCGCAGGTCGCCATCACGCTCAGCACGCGCTCGACGTGCTCGGCGGCCAGCGCGCGCTGCCCGGTGCGCGGGTGCACGCCGCCGTTGGCCAGCGTCGCCGCCATGTACGCCAGGTCCTCGCAGGTGACGAGCACCGAGCACTGCCGGAAATAGTTCTCCAGCGACGCCATCGGCTCGCCGTCGATGATGCCGAAGTTCTTCAGCATCCAGGCGATCGCCCGGTTGCGGAAACCCGTTTCGCTCTCGGACCGGTAGACCGGCTCGTCGAGGCCGATGTCGCGGCCGACGAACGCCGCGAGCGACCCGGTGATGCGCTGCCACTGCGCCTCGGGCGTCGCGCCGGCGACGAGGCTCGTCGTCGCAATCGCGCCCGCGTTGATCATCGGATTGAGCGGCGCGCCCGTCTGCGGGTTGAGACTGATCGAATTGAACGCATCGCCGCTCGGCTCGACGCCGACCTTGCCCGCCACCGATTCCCAGCCGCGGTCCGCGAGAGCCGTGGCGTACACGAAGGGTTTGGAAATCGACTGGATCGTGAAAGGCTGCTGTGCCTCGCCCACCGAGTAGGCGGCGCCGCCCATGGTGACCAGGCTGATGCCGAACCAGTTCGGGTCGGCCTTCGTCAGTTCCGGGATGTAGCTCGCGACGCGCCCGCCGTGCAGTCCGGCGAGCCGCTGGTGGAGGTTTTCCAGATACGCCTGGATCGGGGATTGCACCGGGAGGGCCTCTCGCGCGGATTGCGCTACGCGCGCCGCCGGTCGGGCGATGCGCTGGCCTGCGCCCGCGGAGCGCGCGCGGGACCGAACCGCCGCCACACCAGCCCGCAGGCAACGAGCGCGGGTACGAGAATCCACGCCAGGTGGTCCGGCTCGCTCAGCAGGTGGCTGATGCTCGCCGACAGCCAGCCCGGGCTTCCGTGCTGCGGATGCGCCCATGCCGTTGCCGCGAACCCTGAAGCCAGAAACGCCCAATACTTCATAGCATGCCCTCTCGCTCGATGAACTCGATGACGGTATCCAGACCGTGGCCGGTCCGCAGGTTGGTGAAGACGAAGGGCCGCGCGCCGCGCATCCGCGTCGCGTCGCGCGCCATGACCTCGAGCGACGCGCCCACCATCGGCGCGAGGTCGATCTTGTTGATGATGAGCAGATCCGACTTGGTGATGCCGGGGCCGCCCTTGCGCGGGATCTTCTCGCCCGCGGCCACGTCGATCACGTAGAGCGTCAGATCCGACAGCTCCGGACTGAACGTCGCCGCAAGATTGTCGCCGCCCGACTCGATGAGTATCAGGTCGAGTCCCGGGAAGCGGCGATCGAGGCGCGCCACCGCCTCGAGGTTGATCGACGCGTCCTCGCGAATCGCCGTGTGCGGGCAGCCGCCCGTCTCGACGCCGATGATGCGATCGGGCGGGAGCGCCTCGTTGCGCACCAGAAATTGCGCGTCCTCCTCGGTGTAGATGTCGTTCGTCACGACGGCCATGTTGAGCCGCTCGCGCAACGCGCGGCACAGCGCCAGTGTCAGCGCGGTCTTGCCGGAACCGACCGGGCCGCCGATGCCGATGCGCAGCGGGTTCGATGCCGCCGCGGGTGCCCGTGCACTCATGTCCTGAAGCGCCGCCCGCTCATGAGCGAAACAGCCTGGAGTATTGCGTCTCATGCCGTGCCGAAAGCACCGCAAGCCCGGGCGCAAAACTGCCGAGCGCGTCATCGTCCAGGTGTGCGGCGCGCTCGGCAATCCCCTGGAGCCGGTCACCCAGCGCCAAGAGAATGCGTTGCCCGTCGGTCTGGCCCAGAGGCACGCACTTCACCGCAGCCATGACCTGGTTCTCGAGCCACGACCACAGGTACGCCACCAGCGCCTGTCGAGGCTCGATTCGCCAGCACGCCACGGCGAACGCAAACGCCGTGGGGTACGCAGGTTGCTCGACGCCGCTGTCACCGAGCCCAAGATCGCCCAACAGGCGCGCGAGCGAGTAACCCATCTGCACGGTCTCCGCGCGCAGCTCCGCCGTTTCGCGACTGGCCAGAAAGCAATCGTTCCAAAGCTGCGCCGGCGCGCCATCGGCGAACGCCCGCATCAGTCGCAGCAGCACCGGCGCCTCCATGCGCGCGACCGAGTGCTCGAGCACGTCGGCGATCCAGCGCTCGGCGCTCGCCGCATCGTGCACCACACCCGCCTCGACCGCGGCTTCGAGGCCGCCCGAATAGCTGTAGGCGCCCACCGGCAACGCGGGACTTGCGAGCTGCAGCAGGCGGCTGAGCGCTTCAATGGCCATGAGAATGCGGGTCGTGCGCATGGCCGCAATCGTCGTGCGCCGCCTCGCCGCCCCCATCCGCTTCATGGCGATGCGCGTGACCCGCGTGATGGTCGTGGATCCGTCCCCCGTGCCCCATCTCCTCATGCCGGTGCCCGGCGCCGTAGGCGCCCGCCTCCGGCTCGAACGGCGCCTCGACCCGCTGCACGCGGGCGCCGAGTCCGACGAGCATCTGCTCCAGCACATGGTCCGGCGCGAGGCGCATGAACCCGTCGCCAACCTGCACGGGCACATGCCGGTTACCGAGGTGATAGGCCGCCCGCGCGAGCGCCACCGGCGTCTCGCATTCGACATGCAGCAGCGGCTCAGGCTGCGCGATCACCTCCACGATGCGACCGTCAGAGGCCACCACGAGGTCGCCGCCGCGCAGGACCTCCCCACGCGGCAGGATCACGCCGACCTCCTCCCCCGACTCGAGTTGCGCGCGCAAGCGGCTCTTCTGCCGCAGATCGAATGGCAGCCGTAGCGCGCCGCCGATCTTCAGGGCATAGGCGTTGCGCGGCACCTTGAGCCTGGCGCGGATCTCGAGCATCAGAAGAGAAAGTAGCGCTGCGCCATCGGCAGGACGCTTGCCGGCTCGCAGACCAGCAACTCGCCGTCGGCGCGCACGACATAGGTTTCCGGATCGACGTCGATGCGCGGACGGTAGTGGTTGTGCACCATGTCCTTCTTGCCGATGGCGCGTGTGTTGCGCACGGCCTCGAGCGGCCGCGCCAGTCCCAGACTGTGCAGCGCGGGATTGGCGAGCGCCGCCTCGGAGACGAACGTGACGGACGTGCGCAGGCCCTTGCCGAAGGCGCCGAACATCGGCCGGTAGTGCACGGGTTGCGGCGTCGGGATCGAGGCGTTCGGATCCCCCATCGCGGCCGCCGCGATCATGCCCCCCTTGAGGATGAGAAACGGTTTCACGCCGAAGAACGCCGGCTTCCACAGCACCAGGTCGGCGAGCTTGCCCTCCGCCACCGAGCCGACGCAATGCGCGATGCCGTGCGCGATGGCCGGATTGATCGTGTACTTGGCGACATAGCGTTTGACGCGCGCGTTGTCGTGCGTCTTCGGATCACCCGCCAGCGCGCCGCGCTGCACCTTCATCTTGTGCGCCGTCTGCCAGGTGCGCAGGATCACCTCGCCGACGCGGCCCATCGCCTGCGAGTCGGAGGACATCATCGAGAACGCACCCAGGTCGTGCAGGATGTCCTCGNNGCCCGCGCCCTCGGTGTGGAAGGTATGGATCGTGCGCCCCTTGAACGCCGCCACCGTCGTCTCGACGAATCCCGATTCATTCAGGGTGTCGGTGTGGATCGCCACCTGCACGTCCATCTCGTCGGCAACCGTCAGGCAGTTGTCGATCGCGGCGGGCGTCGTCCCCCAGTCTTCGTGCAGCTTCAAACCGATTGCGCCGGCCCGCACCTGCTCGCGCAGCGGCTCCGGCAGCGAGGC
>DKBI01000300.1:3967-4167 GCA_002451175.1 Betaproteobacteria bacterium UBA6904 | reverse complement strand
CCGACGATGGCGACGATCTCGCCGGCCGGCACTTCGAGCGACACGCCGTCGAGCGCCTGCGCGTCGCCGTAGTACAGGTCGAGCGCGTCGACGCGCAGCGCGGCGCTCATACGTCGGCCTCCTCGCCGAGGTAGCACTCGAGCACCGCGGGGTCGCGCACGACGTCCTCCGGGGCACCCCGCGCAATGATCTCGCCGTGG
>DKBI01000300.1:0-3889 GCA_002451175.1 Betaproteobacteria bacterium UBA6904 | reverse complement strand
AGCCCGGCGAACGGCTTGACGATCTGGAAGGTGCGGCCGATGCCGGCCGCGCAGATCTCGTCCGGGCGCAGGCCGGCGATCGCGCGGCCGCCGAACGTGATCGTGCCGCCGTCGGGCGCGTAGACCCCGGCGATCATGTTGAAGATCGTCGTCTTGCCGGCGCCGTTCGGGCCGATGAGCGCGACCAGCCCGCCTTCCGGCACGGGGAAGCTCGCCGCGGTCACCGCCTTCAGGCCGCGGAAGGATTTCGACAGCTCGCGGACCTCGAGCAGCGCGCTCATTTCGAGAGCCCCAGCCGGCGCGCGAGCGTCGGCCAGATGCCGTGCGGCAGGAACATGATGACGACCAGCAGCACCACGCCGTAGAAGACCTGCTTGACGCCGGGAATCTCCCAGCCCAGCGCGGCGAGCACCTCGGTGATCGTGTCGGCGAGAATCGTCAGCACCGCCGCGCCGAGGATGGGGCCGAACAACGTCCCGACGCCGCCGATGATCGGCCCGAGGATGATCTCGATGGAGCGGCTGATGTGGAAGATCTGCTCCGGGAACAGGTTGTTGTAATAGAACGCGAAGAACACGCCCGACACCGCGGTCATCGCCGACGACAGCATGACCGCCAGCAGCTTCCAGCGGAAGGTATTGATGCCGAGCGCCTGCGCCGCCTCCTCGTTCTCGCGGATCGCCTGCCAGTAGTAGCCGGCGCGCGAGCGCAGCAGCGCGTGGCACAGCGCCAATGCCCCGGCGGCGAGCAGGAGGATGGCGTAGTAGTACATCTCCGGCGGGCCGCGGAAATTCAGCAGGTCGATCTGGTCGCGCTGCGCCACCTTGATGAACAGGCCGCCGGGGCCGCCCGTCCACGCCAGGTGATCGAAGCCGATGCGCGTGAACTCGGCGAAGGCGATCGTCAGCAGCGCGAAATACACGCCCGAGATCCCGAAGCGGAAGGCGAGGAAGCCGATGGCCGCGCCGAACGCGACGCAGACGGCGATCGCGAGCCACAGGCCGGCCCAGGGGCCGATGCCGAAGTGGAAGAACAGGCCGGCCGCGACGTAGGCGCCGACGCCGACGTAGAGCGAATGCCCGAGCGAGAGTTGCCCGGCGAAGCCCATCATCACGTTCCACGCCTGGCCGGTGTAGGCGAGAAACAGGATCAGCGTGGCGACCGAGAGCACGTAGGCGTCGGCGAAGCCGGGCAGCGCCACGAGGACGACGGCGAGCACGGCGAGGAGGATCGCGGCGCGCCGGTTCACGACTTGCGCCCCAGCAGGCCCTGCGGGCGGAACAGCAGCACCAGGATCAGCAGGCCGAAACTGAACATGCTCTTCGCCGACGGCGTGATGAACAGGCCNNGAGACGCCGATCAGCACGCCGCCGAGCAGGGCGCCGGTCATCGAGCCGAGGCCGCCGACGATGACGATGACGAAGGCGAGGAGGGTGTACGCCGGCCCGAGCACGGGCGTCACGTCCACCAGCAGGATCATCATGCAGCCGGCCACCGCGACGCACGCCGATCCGAGGCCGAAGGTGAAGGCGTAGTAGCGCTTGACGTCGAGCCCCACGACGCGCGCGCCGAGATAGTTGTCGGCGCAGGCGCGGATCGCCTTGCCGGTGCGCGTGTGACGGAAGAAGGCGAACAGGGCGGCGCTCACCGCCAGCGCCGTGCACGCCGCGAACAGGCGCGCCTTGTCGATGAGGATCGGTCCGAGGGCGTAGGACTCGAGCTGGTAGTCGACCTGCACGTTGCGCGCGTCGGGCCCGAACGCCATCAGCAGCGCGTTCACCATGATGATCGCGATCGCCACCACCAGCATGAACTGCGAATGCTCGGGCCGCGTGATGAACGGATTGATCAGCGCGGCCTGCAGCGCGTAGCCGAAGACGAAGAATGCGGCCGCGACCGGCACCACGGCGAGGAACGGGTCGAGCTTGAACGTCGCGAACAGCACGACCGTGGCGTACATCGCGATCGTCATCATCTCGCCGTGCGCGAAATTGACGACGCGCACCACGCCGAAGATCACCGACAGGCCGAGCGCCATCAGCCCGTAGACCAGGCCGGTGAGGGTGCCCGCGATGACGACGTTGATGACGAGATCGATTGGCATCGCAAAAAAAGGGCCGGCTGGGCCGGCCCCGGGACAGGGTGGACCCGGTTTATCCTTTCCGGTAGCCGGGCTCGGGGAACACGACCTTCGCTTCGGCGTACTCCGCCGGCAGCGTGACCGTCGGCTTGCCCTTCAGGTTCTGGATCGCCGCCGAGAGGTTGCCCTCGACCTGCCCCTTGGCGTTGAAGCGGATCGACCCGCCGAGCGACATGCGGCGGTTCGGCGCGATGTCGGTCTGGCGGATGGCGTCGGCGAGCGCCTTGGGGTCGGTACTCTTCGCGCGCCGGAAGGCATCGGCCGCCACCATGATCGCGTCGAATGTGTAGCCGACGTTCGCGCCGTGAAAGTCGATCAGGGTCTTCGGGTGCTGCTTCTTGAATGCGCCGCCGACGATTCTGGTCATTTCCGATTTCGGATTGAACCAGACCGTGTTGCAGATCGCGTATTCGGCCAGCGGCCCGAGCGCCTTGGTGTACTGCTCCTCGTACAGTCCGGGCGATCCCGGGCTGATGATGCCCATCGGCTGCCAGCGCTGCTTGGCCATCTCGCGACGCAGGATGATCGCATCGTTCAGGCGATTGACGAGCAGCAGAAAGTCTGCATTCGACGATTTGGCCTTCGACACCTCGACCGTCAGATCCCTTGCCGCCGGATCGTAGGGAATCGTGTCCACGATCTTGAACGGCAGGTAGGTCAGCGAGGGCAACATGCCCGTCACGCCCTTGAACATCGCCTGGCCGAAGGTGTCGTTGACATGCATGAACACCGCCGTGCGCGGCGCGGTGTTGGTCGCGCGGAAAATGTCGCCCATGAGCGAGAGGCCATTGCGCGTCAGGTCGATCGCGGTGGGAAAGACCCGAAACACGAACTTGTAGCCCTGTTCGGTGATCTGCGGCGCGGCGGCGATGTTGATCACGAACGGGATGCCCCGCTGCTCCGCCACCTGCGCGATCGCGGCGGAGTGGCCCGAGTCGAACGCGCCGACGAGCACGTGGGCGCCCTCCTGGATCAATCGCTCGGCGCGCGTGCGCGCGGTGTCGGCGTTCGACTCGGTGTCGGCGCTCATCAATTCGATGTCGACGCCGAGCGCCTGCTTCAGCACTGCCGGGGCGAGATCAGCGCCCAGCTGGCAGGACTGGCCGATCTGCGCCTGCACGCCCGAGCGCGGCAGCAGCACGCCGACCTTCAGTTTGCGCGCCTGCGCCCGCACGATGCCGAACGGCGCCAGTCCCGCGGCCAGTCCGGCCGCGCCGAGCGCCTGGTTGAATTGTCTGCGCTTCATCGTTCCTCCTCCTGTGTGGACGGCCTCCTCAGGCCTTCTTGTATTCCGGGACCGGGAACACCGGCTTCGCTTCGGCGGCCGCGGCGGGCAGCACGACGGTGGGCCGCATGTTCAGGTTCTGGATGCAGGCCGATGCGTTGCCTTCGACCTGGCCCTTAGCGTTGAACTTGATCGGGCCGCCCAGCATCATGCGGTTGCGGATGTCGGTCTGCCGGATCGCCTCGGCGAGCGTCTTGGCGTCGGTGGAGCGCGCGCGCTTGAAGGCGTCGGCCGCGATCATGAGCGCCTCGAAGGTGTAGCCGACGTTGAGCGCGTGGAACATCAGCTTGTCCTTCGGATTCTGCTTGTCGAACGCCTTCTCGATGCGCTTGGTCAGGTCGGCTTTCGGGTTGTACCAGGGGACGTTGGAAATGCAGTGCTCCGAGAGCTTGCCGAGCGCCTGGTAGAACTGGTTCTCGTACATGCCGGGGTTGCCCGGGCCGATGATGCCCATCGGGTTCCAG
>DKBI01000117.1 GCA_002451175.1 Betaproteobacteria bacterium UBA6904 | reverse complement strand
CGCATCGCCGACCGCGGCTACATCATCGTCCACGGCGAGATCGTCTTCGAGGGCAAGAGCGTGCTCGAGCTCGAGGACAACGATCTGGTGAAGAACTTCTACCTCGGCGCGGCCTGAGCGGGCCGCACGGCGCGCGCCGCGGCTCAGCGCGCGGCGCGGTACCAGTCGAGGATCTCCGCGCCGTTCCAGAACAGCACGTCGGGGTGCTGACGCAGGTGATCGTAGACCTGCTCCAGGTACTTGATGCGGAACGGCTGGCCCATGATGTAGGGGTGGATGGCGATCGCCAGGATCTTGGCGCGCTCGGCGCCCTCCGCGTAATAGCGCTCGAACGCGTCCATGCACTTGCGCGTCCAGTACGCCGCCTCGTGGTGCTGGACGATCATCATCGGGATGTCGTTCAGTTCCGCGGTGTAGGGCAGCGTGACGAGCGGGCCGTGCGCGGTGCGGATTTCGGTCGGCTCGTCGTCGTAGAGCCAGTCGCCGATGTACTCGATGCCGGCGGCGGCGAGCAGCTCCGGCGTCTCCAGCGTCTGCGTCAGCCCGGGCCCCAGCCAGCCGCGCGGCCGCTGGCCGGTGAATGCGGCGAGCGTGTCGAGCGAGCGCGCGATCATCGCCCTCTGGTCCTCCTCCTGGTGGATCGGCCCCTGCTCGAAGCTGTGCCCCATGAATTCCCATTGGGCGTCGCGGCAGGCGGCGGCGACGCGCTCGTAATCGCGGCACACGCGCGCGTTGATCGACAGGGTCGGCCGGATCTGCAGGCGCTCGAAGAGCCGGTGAAAACGCCAGAATCCCACGCGCATGCCGTATTCGTGCCACGACCAGTTCGGCACGTCCGGCAGCATGGGCACGCCGCCGGGCGGCGGCAGCACCTGGCGCGCCATGGGCTTGCCGATGTCCCACACCTCGAGGTTGACGATCGTCCAGACGACGACGCGCGCGCCGCCTGGGAGCCGCAGCGGCGGCCGGTCCACGATCGCCGAGTAGGGGACGCGCTCGCGCGGTTGCATGGCCATGGTGTTTGTCGGTCCTTGGGCGGATCAGTCCGCGGTGCGCAGCCCGATGGGCGGCGGCGCGAGTTCGACGATGCGGGCGATCAGCTCGTCGCCGATGCTCTGCTCGCCGGCACCGGCGAGCGGATCCCGATGGCTCGCCCACTCGGCGCGCAGGTCGCGCCAGTCGTCCTCGGTGAGCACCTTGCGCGCGACCTGCATCACGACCTCTTCCTCCTTGCGCATGTGCTCCCGGTAGCCGTCGACGAACCGGTCGACCGCCGTGCCGAGCGCGCCGAATTCCGCCTCGCCGCCCTGCTCGTAGCGCAGCAGCAGCTGTTCGAGGCTGCGAATCGCGCCCTCGCCGCCGGCGTGCTCGTGCTTCAGCGCGTCGAGCACGTCGTTGGCGATATCGGTCTTGCGGCGCAGCGTCGCGAAGAGAAAGCGCTCTTCCTTCGGATGGTGCACGCGCTCGGGGAACACGTCGAGGTAGTACAGGATCGCGCGCAGCGCCCGCGCGTCGAGCGCCTTGCCGGTCCGGCGGTGCTCGCTCACCAGATAACTCAGCGCGTGCAGCACGGCGGCAATGGAGCGATGCTCGTCCCAGAGCGCAGCGAGTGGGTGACTCATGTCGGCAACCTCATGGGTGGGGCGCTTGGCGCGTCGTGCTCGGCGGGATCCCGGCCATCGACTCGAGCACGGCGCAGACCGACGCCGTGTCCTCGCCGCCGCGACCGGCCGCCATCGCGGCCGCGTACACCGGCGCGCAGCAGGTTGGCGGCGATCGCCGATCCCATGATGCCGAGACCGATGAGGCCGACGGCTGATCCGCGCGACGAGGTCATCGGGCAATGTTACCCGAGGTCCGCGGCGGCCGGCGGCGGCGCAGCGCGGTGTACAGTGGCGCCCGAGGCCCGCCGCGTGAACTGGCTCCAGCTCCTGTCCCGCAGACGCCTCGGCACGCATGCCGAGGTGGCGCCCTCGGCCAATCGCACCGACTTCGAGCGCGACTTCGACCGCGTCGTGTTTTCCTCGGCGTTTCGCCGGTTGCAGGACAAGACGCAGGTATTTCCGCTCGGGCGCAACGACTACGTGCGCACGCGCCTCACGCACAGCCTCGAGGTGGCGAGCGTGGGCCGCTCGCTGGGCGTTCTCGCGGGGCGGCACCTGCTCGCGCGCAATCCCGCGCTGGCGGCCGAGGGCTACGCGGAATCGGATGTCGGCGCCATCGTCGCGGCCGCATCCCTCGCACACGACATCGGCAATCCGCCGTTCGGCCACGACGGCGAGGGCGCGATTCAGGGCTGGTTCCGCGAGACGCCGCTGGGGCAATCGATCCTCGGGCGTCTGCCGGCGGCACAGCGCCTCGATTTCGAGCGCTTCGAGGGCAACGCGCAGGGCTTCCGGACGCTGGTTCGCCTGCAGCTGCCGGACAATCCCGGCGGCATGCAGCTTTGCTGTGCGACGCTGGGCGCGATGATGAAGTACCCGCGCGGCTCGCACGTCGCCGCGGCGTGCGCGCGGGGCCAGAGCGGCAAGAAGCACGGGTTCTTCGAGGCGGAGCGCGCGCTGTTCGAGCAGCTCGCGGAGGAGCTGGGGCTGCAGCGGCGTGCGCCTGGCGAGGCGGCCTGGTGCCGTCACCCGCTCGCGTATCTGGTCGAGGCGGCGGACGATCTTTGCTACCGCGTGGTCGATGTGGAAGACGGGTTTCGCGCCGGGCAGCTGCGCTACGAGGAAATCGAGCCGCTGCTGCTGGCGGTCGTCGCCGACGCCAGCGCGCGCGAGCGGGCGCACGACATCGTCACGGACGAGCGGCGCGTCGAATACCTGCGCGCGCGAGCGATCGGTGCGCTCATCGACGAGGTGGCGGCGGGTTTCGCGCAGCGCTGCGACGCGATGCTCGCGGGTGCGTTCGACCAGGACCTGGCGAGCGTCATCCCGCATGCCGGCGAACTGGAAGCCCTGCGCCGGCTGGCCGAAGGCCGCGTTTACGGCAGCGGCCCCGCGCGCGAGGCGGGTGCGCCAGGCGTCGAGGTGCTGGGCGAGTTGCTGACGGCATTTCTGGGTGCGGTCGAGTCGGCCGCGGCGGGCGATGCGCAACCGGCGCGGCGCACGCGCGCGATTCTCGGCATGATTCCGGACCAGTTCCTCGCCGCGGGGCGCGTCCCGGACGCCGACCCGTACCGGCGCGCGCTCGCCATCACGGATTTCGTTTCGGGGATGACGGACCGCTTCGCCGTGCTCACGCGGCGGCGGCTCGCCGCGCTCTGACGCGCCGGGTCAGGCGGCCTTGGCGCGGTCCTGCGCCGAGGCGAGCGGCACTTGCCAGATTTCCGCGACGACCTTGAGGAGCGCCGCGAGGAGCGGGTCGGCGGCGCGCTCGGCGCGGTAGATGAACCAGAGGGTCGTGCGCAACCGGGCATGCGGCCAGACGCACACTTCGCCGGCGCGCTCGCGGGCGAGCGCAAGGTCCTCGCGCATGAGCGACACGCCCAGCCCCGAGGCCACCAGATTGCTGATGACGGCCTCGGTGTCGGCTTCGATGAACTTGGCGGGCGCGAAGTCGTGCTCGGTGAAAATCTTCTGCAGCAACCGGTGATGCGTGCTGATCGGCGGCGTGACGATCCATGGCAGCGCGGCGAGTTCGTTCCAGCCCGCACGCAGGACGCGCGAGCGCCACTCGGCGGGTGCGGCCACGCAGTACGTCACTTCGCGCAGCGGCAACCCCTCCACCTGCGGCAGGTGCAGGTCGCCATAGTAGAAACTCGCGTCGAGCGTGCCTTCCTGCACCGCTTCGAGCGCGGCGCCGGTGATTTCGTGATGCAGCTCCAGCTCGAGCAGCGGATAGCGCTCCACCGCCGCGCCGAGGACATCGCCGAGGCGAATGAACTGCGGGTCGCTCAGCGTGCCGATGCGCAGGTGCCCGGCGACTTCACCGCGCACGGCGCGCGCGGTGCGCCGCAGGGTCTCGGCCGCCGCAAGAATCTTTTCCGCGTGCACCAGCAATTCGCGCCCGGCGCGCGTCGGGTGCATGCCGCTCGGCGTGCGCTCGAACAGGCGGACTTCGAGCTCGTCCTCGAGCGCCTTGATCTGGGCGCTCAACGCGGGCTGGCTGACGTGCAGGCGTTCCGCCGCGCGGGTCAGCTGCCCCGCGTCGGCCACCGCTGAGAAAGCGCGTAGTTGGTAGAGTTCCATGGCTGCTCGCCAGACATTTTACGCCAATTTGCTGCGGCGCAACAACTACTTAGGAGATATCTGGAAAACAGAACCTAACCTTCTGAATATACGAATTGATGTTTGCCATTCGAAGCCCGATATTGCCACTNNGAGCGCGCACGCTACAGCGAACTCGAGCGTTACCTCGGCGAAGCCACCGATGTCTGCGACCTCGAGCGGCGCATCCGCGATGTCGAGCAGAGCCGCAGTGGCCTGTTCGACCCCTATTCTTAGACAGGAGACCGAAGATGTTCAAAATCGAAAAGACCCGGCCCTTGGAACCCGAGCGCTGGCAGTTTGCGGATCGCGAACAGGCCATCGCCCAGGCGCGCGCCGAGCTGCTCACGCCCGGCGACGTGGTGACGGTCAAGGACACCGGCTCGGGCGACACGCTCTGGATGGGCGTCATCGGCCGCGACGGCTCGTGCCACGAGTGGGACGGCAGCGCGCCCAAGGAAGTGCGCGTGACGCCGGCGCTCGCCAAGGCGGCCTGAGCCCTTTCCGCGGCGCCTCCAGGGGCGCCGCAAGCGTTGCAGGACGCCGTGGTTCGGCCTAGACTGCGCGCTCTTCTCGTATCCCGAACGCCCCGGTGACGGGGCGTTTTTTTGTCGCCCATGAATGCGCCACAGACCCAGTTCGATCCGGATTCCGCGCGCTTCGGATCGGCGCGCTCGCAAAAGCGCCTCGAGGACGATCGCCTGCTCACCGGCGGGGGCACCTACAGCGACGACCGCGAGTTTCCCGGCGCTGCCTGGCTGGTGCTCGTGCGCTCGCCGTACGCGCATGCGCGCATCACGGCCGTGGAGCTCTCTTCCGCGAGCGCCGCGCCGGGCGTCATTGCCGTTTGGTCGATCGCGGAGCTGCAGGCCGATGGCGTGAGGCCGATTCCGTTTCCGCCGCTCTTCAAGCGTGCCGACGGCTCTCCGATGGCCGCGCCGCCACGCACGCTGCTTGCCGAAGGCCGAGCGTTCTACGTCGGCCAGCCCGTGGTCGCGGTCGTCGCCGAGACGCGCGCGCAGGCGCTGGACGCGGCCGAAAAAGTCATCGTCGATTACGAGGACCTGCCGTGCGTGACGGATCCGCGCCGCGCCGCGGCGCCGGAGGCGCCGCAGCTCTGGCCGGAGGCGGGCGGCAACATTTCCGCCGAGGCACGCTATGGCGATGCGCAGGCGGTGGATGCGGCGCTGGCGCGCGCGGCGCACGTGACGCGCCTGCAGTTGCAAAACCAGCGCCTCATGTCGTTTGCGGTCGAGCCGCGCGCGAGCGTCGGCGTCGTCGAGAACGGCCGCGCGACGCTCTACACGCAGAACCAGACGCCCACCGGCGCGCGCGACGGGCTTGCCGCGTCGCTCGGGGGCGCGGCAACCGATTACCGCGTCGTGGTGGGCGACATCGGCGGCGGCTTCGGCATGAAGACCGGGCTTGCCAACGAGGACGCCCTGGTCTGCCACGCGGCGCGCAAGCTCGGCCGGCCGGTGCGCTGGCGCGCCGAGCGCAGCGAGGAGTTCCTCGCGGCGCACATGGGACGCGACCAGCACTACGATGCGCAACTCGCGCTCGACCCGGACGGCCGCATCCTGGCGCTGCGCATGGACATGCTGGCGAACTTCGGCGCGGTGCCCGTGGGCTCCACGGCGATCATCCCGCTCGCGCTCGGCCCGAAGGTGCAGACCACCGTGTACAAAGTGCCGCTCATCGATTTCCGCGTGCGCGGCATGCTGACGAACACGATGGCCACCGGCGCCTATCGCGGCGCGGGCCGGCCGGAGGCGAATTACCTGATGGAGCGCCTGATCGAGCAGGCGGGGCGCGAGATGCGGCTCGACCCGGCGGAGATCCGGCGGCGCAACTTCGTTCGCGAGGGTGATTTTCCCCACCGCACACACCTTGGCGACGTCTACGATTCCGGCGCGTTCGAGCGGATGCTCGACGCGGTGCTGGCGCGCGCGGACTGGCAGGGCTTCGGCGCGCGGCGCGAGGCGTCGTTGCGGCGCGGTCGCTTGCGCGGCCGCGGCCTGGCGTCGTACCTCGAATGGACGGGTGCGATTCCCACCGAAACGGTGGATATCCAGGTCGATGCCGATGGCACCGTGACGGTGTTCTCCGGAACGCAGGCCATGGGCCAGGGACTGGAGACGACGTACACGCAGCTCATCTGCGAGGTGCTGCAGATTCCCGTCACGGGCGTGCGGATCGTGCAGGGCGACACCGATCGCGCGAACGGCGTCGGCAGCGTCGGCTCCCGCTCGGCGTTTGTCGGCGGCTCGGCGACCGTGTCCGCCGGGCGGCGCGTCATCGCGCGCGGACGCGAGCTGGCTGCGGACGCGCTCGAGACGGCGCTCGCCGATATCGAGTACCGCGACGGCCGATTCCGCATCGCGGGCACCGACCGCTCGATCGCGCTCGCCGAGGTGGCGGCGCGGGAGGCGCAAGGATTCCTTCGCGTCTCCGTGACGGAGACGCCTTCGGGACCTTCGTGGCCGAACGGCGCCCAGGTCTGCGAGGTCGAGGTGGATCCGGAAACCGGGGAGGTGGAGGTCGTGGCGTTCACGAGCGTGGACGACATCGGCCGCATCATCAATCACATGATCGTCGAGGGGCAGATCCACGGCGGCGTTGCGCAGGGCATCGGGCAGGCGCTCTACGAGCGCGCGCTCTACGATCCGGAGAGCGGGCAGCTGCTGACGGGGTCGCTCATGGACTATTGCGTGCCGCGCGCGGACCAGATGCCGCCGATGCGCACCAGCTTCGACGAGAGCGTGCCGTGCCAGACCAACCTGCTGGGCGTAAAAGGCTGTGGCGAAATCGGCACGATCGGCGCCGTGCCGGCAACCGTGCACGCCGTGCTGGATGCGCTCGCCGGCCGCGGCGTCACGCATCTGGAAATGCCGCTGACCTCGGAACGCGTCTGGCGCGCACTGCAGGGATCCGGTCAACAGCGCTGACCGGCGGTGCGTTAGTCGCTCAACTCCGCGATGGGGAGGGGCGGCTTGGAGCGGAAGCGCGACGACCGGGCAGGGCTGCGCAACGCGTTGCTCGTTTCTGCCGCGCTGCATGTCGCCGCCCTGAGCGTAGCGCCGGCTTGGCGCGGCGCACCGCGATATTCGGCACCGGCCCCCTTGTTCGCGCGCATCGCGCCGCTCGCGGCGCCTGAGCCGCGACCGAACAGCATTGCGGCGGCGCCGGCGGAGAGCCCGCGCGAGCCGCGGCGCGTTGCGCAGGCGCTCGCGGTTCCGCGCGACGCGGGGGAGCGGCCAGACGCCGCGGCCGCGATCCCCGAACCGGAATTTGCCCAAGGCGCCACTCGCTCGTCGTCGCAGGCCGCGGCGGATGGTGGTTCGCTGGCCCAGTACCGGATCCTGGTCATGGCACGCGCGAAGGGTGCGCGGGCGTATCCAGAAACCGCGATGCGCAACCAGTGGGCCGGACGCACCGACGTTCGTCTGGTCATCGCGCCGGATGGCGCGATCGATTCACTGGTCGTGCGATCCAGCAGCGGTCACGCGCCGCTCGATCTCGAGGCGGTCGAGTTGATCCGTCAGGCGGCGCTTCAGGTGCCGCTTCCGGCCGCGTTGCGCGG
>DKBI01000244.1 GCA_002451175.1 Betaproteobacteria bacterium UBA6904 | reverse complement strand
CCATCCTCCCGGCTGGCAGTGTACGATGAACTCCACGCCGAATGAAGAGCACCTGACCATGCGTTCCACGATGCAGCGCGTGCCGCTGTCGCTCAACCATCTGCTCGAGCGCGCGGGCCGCCTCTACGCCGAATCCGAAATCGTCAGCCGCCGGCCGGACAAGTCCCTCGTCCGCCACCGCTACGGCGATTTCTACCGCCGCGCGCGGCAGCTGGCCTCGGCCCTGCGGGCGGCCGGCCTGCGCAAGGGCGACCGCGTCGCGACGCTGTGCTGGAACCACCATGCGCACCTCGAGTGCTATTTCGGCATCCCGGCCGCGGGCGGGGTCATGCACACGCTCAACCTGCGCCTGTCGCCGGAGGAGATCGCCTGGATCGCGAACCACGCGCAGGACCGTTTCCTCGTCGTCGACGACATCCTGCTGCCGCTCTATGAGCAGGTTCGGGCGCACGCGCCCTTCGAGCGCGTGATCGTGTTTCCGTTCAGCGGCGCGCGCGTGGCCGCGGAATTCACCGACTACGAAGCCTTCCTCGACGGCGCGCCGGCGGATTTCGACTACGCGCCGCACGACGAGGACGATCCGGTGGCGATGTGCTACACGTCCGGCACGACGGGCCGCCCGAAAGGCGTCGTCTATTCGCATCGCTCGACGGTGATTCACACCTTGGTCGCCAATCAGCCGGACCATTGGGGCATGGCCTCCGGTGACAGCGTGATGCCGGTGACGCCGATGTTCCATGCCAACAGCTGGGGCGTGCCCTATGGCTGCGTCATGCTCGGCACGCGCGTCATCTTCCCGGGACCGCATCTGCATCCCGAGGACCTGCTCGCGCTGATGCACGCCGAGCGCCCGAAGTTCGTCCTCGGCGTGCCGACGATCTGGCTGACGATGCTGCAGCTGCTCGAGGAGCACCCCGACAGGTTTCGCCTGCCGCCGGGCATGCGCATGCTGGTGGGCGGCGCCCCGGTCCCGGAATCCATGATCCGCGCCTATGCGCGCCTGGGCGCGGAAATCCGCCATGGCTGGGGGATGACGGAGATGAGCCCGGTCGGCACGATTTCCTACCTCAAGCCCGAGTTGCAGGGCGCGGATGACGACGAACGCTTCCGGCGCTACGCGATGGCGGGCGTGCCGGTGCCGATCATGGATCTGCGCATCGTGGGCGAGGACGGCGGCGAGCTGCCCTGGGACGGCAAGCACGTGGGCGAAGTGCAGGTGCGCGGCCCGTTCATCACCGGCAGCTATCACGAGGTCGCCGAGGATCCCGAGAAGTTCACTGCGGACGGCTGGCTGCGCACCGGGGACGTCGCCTCGCTCGACGCGCACGGCTACCTGCGCATCACCGATCGCACCAAGGACCTCGTGAAATCCGGCGGTGAGTGGATCAGCTCCGTCGACATGGAAAACCTGCTCATGGCGCACCCGGCGGTGCAGGAAGCGGCGGTGATCGCCGTGCCGGACGCAAAGTGGGGCGAGCGGCCGCTGCCCTGCGTCGTCCTCAAGCCCGGGCGGCGCGCCACGNNCCGACGCCTTGCGCGAGCATCTCGCCGCCGGCTTTGCCAAGTGGCAGCTGCCCGAGCGATTCGAATTCATCGACGCGATCCCGCGCACCTCCACGGGCAAGTTCTGGAAGGTCAAGCTGCGCGAGCGCTTCGTCCGATGAGCGCCGCGAGCGGACTGACGCCCGCGGAGCGCCAGGCGCTGAAAGGGCGCGCGCACAAACTGACCCCCGTGGTCTGGGTCGGCGGCGCCGGCCTGACGCCATCGCTGGTGGGCGAAGTCGAGCGCGCGCTGGCGGCGCACGAACTGATCAAGATCCAGGCCAGCGCCCTGGACCGCGCGGCGCGCGAGGCCGCGCTCGCCGACCTCTGCGCGCATTGCGGCGCGCAGCCGGTGCAGCACATCGGCAAGATCCTCGTGCTGTACCGCCCCAGGCCGGCCCCGGAGCCGGAACCCGCGCCCCGGCGCCCGCGCCGTCCGCCCAGCGCCGGCGCGCGGCGCGCCCGCGCCGCGGCGCCGGCGAAGCGCGACGTGAAACGAGCCGCGCGGCCGCGCAGGAAGCGCGCGCGCTGAGCCGGGCGGCGAGCGCCCTACTCGTACCGGACGTCGAGGATCTCGTAGCGCTTCACGCCGCCCGGCGTCTGCACCTCGACCGCGTCGCCCGCGTACTTGCCGATCAGCGCGCGCGCGATCGGCGACGAGATCGAAATCTTGCCCGCCTTGATGTCGGCCTCGTCGTCGCCGACGATCTGCCACGTCACGCCGGTGCCGTCGGCCTCGTCTTCCACGTCCACCGTGGCGCCGAACACGCAGCGGCCGTCGGCATCCACGAGCTTCGGGTCGATCACCTGCGCGTTCCCCAGCTTGGACTCGATGTCGGCGATGCGCCCCTCGATGAATCCCTGACGCTCGCGCGCGGCGTCGTACTCGGCGTTCTCCGAGAGGTCGCCGTGCGCGCGCGCCTCGGCGATCGCCTGCGTGACCGCGGGCCGATCGGCCGTCTTGAGGCGGTGCAGCTCGGCGCGCAACAGCTCGGCGCCGCGCAGCGTCATCGGGGTTTTCGCCATGCGTCCAGTTTAGTGCAAGCTAGGCGAGCTGGCCGTGCAGATCCTGCAGGCGGTACGGCTCGAGCTGCGGCAGCGCGCGCATGCCGGTGCAGGCCGCGCGCGCGCCGGCGATCGTCGTGAAGTAGGTGACGCGCTGGGCGAGCGCGGTCGTGCGGATCGAGCGCGAGTCGGCGACCGCCGTGCGGCTGTCCTCGACCGTGTTGACGATCAGGCTGACGTCGCCGTTCTTGATCATGTCGACGATGTGCGGGCGCCCCTCGGCGACCTTGTTGACCGGATTCACCGCCACGCCGTGCGCCTCCAGGACGCGCGCCGTGCCGCGCGTGGCGACGATCTCGAAACCGAGTTCGCGCAGGTCGCGCGCGATCTGCACGGCCGCATGCTTGTCGCCTTCGCGCACGCTGATGAAGGCGCGCCCGTCCTTCGGCAGCCGCACGCCGGCGCCGAGCTGCGACTTGATGAACGCCTCGCCGAAGGTGTGGCCGACGCCCATGACTTCCCCGGTCGACTTCATCTCCGGGCCGAG
>DKBI01000184.1 GCA_002451175.1 Betaproteobacteria bacterium UBA6904 | reverse complement strand
GGCTATTACGAGGATTACGCCGCAAAGCCGCTATGGTATCTGGGGCGCTCGCTGGCGCATGGATTCGGCTACCAGGGCGAGATTTCGCCGCATCGCGACGGCGCGCCGCGCGGCGAGCCCAGCGCGCATCTCCCGCCGACGGCGTTCATCTCGTTTTTGCAGACTCACGACCAGGTCGGCAATCGTGCGCTGGGCGAGCGCCTTTGCGCCGTCGCCGAACCCCAGGCGCTGCGCGCCGCGGTGACCTGCGTGCTGCTCGCACCCTCGCCGCCGCTCCTGTTCATGGGCGAGGAGTTCGCGGCGAGCTCGCCGTTTCAGTTCTTCTGCGATTTCGGAGCCGAGCTCGCCGCGGCGGTAACGCGCGGGCGGCGACAGGAATTCGCGCGCTTCGAGCGCTTCCGCGATCCCGCGGCACAAGCGTCCATTCCCGACCCGAACGATCCGAAGACCTTCGCGGCGTCCAAGCTTCCCTGGGGCGAGCTGGAACGCGCGCCGCACAGCGAATGGCTTGCGCTGCACCGCGAACTGCTCGCGCTGCGCCACCGGATGATCGTCCCGCATCTTGCAGGCGCGCGTTCCGGCGGCGAATTTCACATCGAGAGCGGCACCGTGCTTCGCGTGCAATGGATGCTGAGCGACGGTTTGCGCCTGCATTTGGTGGCAAATTTCGCGGCGGCGGCCAGCGGCCCCGTGACGATGCCGCCGGGACGGACCGTATACGCGAGCGAGTGGAGGACCGAAGAGCGCGCTGAACGACGCGCGCTCCCCGCATGGTTCGTGGGTTTCACCCTGGAGAACGCCAATGAACGAGCGTGAAGCGCTCGAGCACCTGGGCCGCATGCACGAGATCGCTCCCGACTATTTCGATGTCTGGGGCCATCACCACCGGGTTACCGACGCCAGCCTGCGCGGCTTGCTCGCCGTGCTGGGCGTGCGCGCAAGTACGCCGCAGGAGGTCGCGGAATCGGTGCGCGCGGCCGAACTGGCGCGCTGGCGCAGCGTCATACCGCCCGTGATGGTGGTGCGCGAAGAAGCCGCGCCCTGGTCGGTGCGCTTGAATTTCGCGGCGGCGGAGGCAAGTGCGCCGCTCGTCTGGCGCCTCACCGAGGAAAGCGGCGCGCGTCGCGAAGGGCCGCTCTACCCCGCGTCCCAGGAAGTCGCCGACTCCGCCGAACTCGGGGGCGAGCGCTACGCTGCGCGCGACTACACGCTGCCTTTCGCCGCGCCCTGCGGTTATCACCGTCTGGGCATTCTGCGCGATGGCGTCCTGCTCGGTGAAACGGCGTTCATCGTCGTTCCTGCGCGCAGCTTCCGCCCGCTCGCGGTGCAGAACGAAGGGCGCGTCTGGGGTGCGGCGGTACAGCTCTACGCCGTGCGCTCGGAATGCAACTGGGGCATCGGCGATTTCAGCGACCTGGCGGCGCTGCTGGCGCAATGGGGCGCGCGCGGCGCTGACGTGGTGGGCGTGAATCCGCTGCACGCGCTGTTTCCCCACAACCCGGACCATGCCAGCCCCTACAGCCCTTCGTCGCGCTGTTTCGTCAACGTGCTCTATCTCGACGTCGAAGCGATTCCGGATTTCGGCGAGTGCGAGGAAGCACACAAGCAGGTGCGCTCCGCCGAGTTCCAGTCGCGCCTGAAGGCGTTGCGTGATGCCGATCTGGTGGACTATGCGGGCGTCGCCGAGGTCAAGCTGCCGATGCTTGAACGCTGTTTCGCGCATTTTCGCGGCAACCATCTTGCTTTCGAGACGCCGCGTGCGCAGGCATTCCGCGCCTACCAGGCCGCGCACGCACCCGCGCTTCGCCGGCATGCCCTGTTCGAAGCGCTGCAGGAGCATTTTCACCGCGAGGACCCCCGGATCTGGGGCTGGCCCGTCTGGCCCGAGGCGTTTCGCGATCCTGCCGCGGCGGAAGTTGTGCGCTTCGCGGAAGAAAACGCCGAGCGCGTCGAGTTCTTCGAATACCTGCAATGGCAGGCGGAATTGCAGCTCGAGGCGGTAGGCAGGCGCTCCATGGAGCTGGGGCTGGGCGTGGGCTTGTATGAGGATCTGGCGGTTTCCGTCGACCGCGGCGGCGCGGAAGCCTGGGCGAATCAGGATCTTTATGCCGTCGCGGCGAGTGTCGGCGCCCCGCCTGACGAGTACAACCTGCGCGGCCAGGACTGGGGNNCTGCCGCCGCTCGTGTCCGAGCGCCTGCGCGAGGTGGCGTACGCGCCGTTCATCGACACCCTTCGCGCCAATATGCGCCACGCGGGCGCGCTGCGCATAGATCACGTCATGGCGCTCGCACGACTGTTCTGGGTGCCTCAGGGCGGCGAGCCGCGCGACGGGGCGTATGTGTATTACCCGTTCGAGGATCTGGTGGGCATCGTCGCGCTGGAGAGCCATCGCAACCGCTGCATGGTCATAGGCGAAGACCTGGGGACGGTGCCGGACGAGGTGCGCGCGACGCTGGAGCGCGTGGGCATACTTTCCTACCGCGTGCTGTTCTTCGAACGGCGGCAGTCCGGCGATTTCAAACCCCCGGCCGAATACCCCGCCGACTCGCTGGTCACGGCGGCTACGCACGATCTGCCCACGCTCGCCGGATATTGGGAGGGGCGCGACCTCGCGCTGCGTCGCGAAATCGGCCTGTTTCCGACGGAAGATGCGCATCAGACGCAGGTTCTCGCGCGCGCGCAGGATCGCGCGCGGCTGTTGCTTGCGCTCGAACGCGAAGGCGCGCTGCCCGAGGGTGCAAGCGTGGACCCCGCGTCCCTGCCGGAAATGACGCCCGAGCTGCTGCGCCGTTTGCAGGGCTACCTTGCGCGCAGTCCGGCACGCGTGCTGGCGGTGCAGCTCGAGGACGTGCTCGGGGTGCGCGAGCAGGTGAATCTTCCCGGGACCACGAGCGAGTATCCCAACTGGCGCCGCAAGCTGCCGCTCGCACTCGAGCGCTGGCCCGAAGACGAGCGCTTCACCGGGCTCACCCGCTCGCTGGGGGCGCTGCGGCCGCTGGCGCGACCGAGGCGGGCGCGGCAGGCGGCACGCGAGGCGAAGATCCCGCGCGCGACCTACCGGCTGCAGCTGAACCGGGATTTCACTTTTTTCGACGCCGCTGCGCTCGTGCCGTATCTGAACGCGCTCGGCGTGAGCCACGTCTATTGCTCGCCCTATCTGCGCGCGCGCGCTAACAGCACGCACGGCTACGACATCATCGACCACAACGCGTTCAATCCCGACCTCGGCGGCGTAGAGGGGTTCGAGCGCCTGTGCGAAGAGCTGGGCAAGCACGGCATGGGGCAGATCCTCGACATGGTTCCCAATCACATGGGTGTCATGGGAACGGACAATGAATGGTGGATGGACGTGCTGGAGAACGGCCCGGCTTCGGCGTTCGGGGAATTCTTCGACATCGACTGGCAGCCGGTCAATCCGGAGCTGGTGAACCGGGTCCTCGTCCCAGTGCTCGGCGACCACTACGGGGTCGTGCTCGAGGCGGGCGAATTCAAGCTCGCCTACGAGGCCGAGCGGGGATCGTTCAGCGTGTTCTATTACGAAAACCGCTTTCCGGTGGATCCGCGCGACTACCCGCGCGTGCTCGAGCGCGCGCTGCGCTCGCTCGAAGGCACGCGGCTGGCGGATACTGCCATGGCGGAAACGGCGAGCCTCGCGGCGGCGTTCGCGCATCTGCCCTCGCGCAACGATACCGCTTCCGAAAAGTGCGCGGAGCGCAACCGCGACAAGGAGCTGCACAAGCGCCGGCTCGCGCAACTCGTGCGCGAACATCCCGAAATCGCCGAAGCGATCGAGCACGCTGTGCGCGCGTTCAACGGCACGCCGGGAGAGCGCGCGAGCTTCGACGCCATGGACGCGCTGCTCGAGGCGCAGGCCTACCGGCTCGCGTTCTGGCGCGTGGCTACCGACGAGATCAACTACCGGCGCTTTTTCGACATCAACGATCTTGCCGCGCTGCGCATGGAAAACGAGGCGGTGTTCAAGGCCACGCACGATTTCGTGCTGGGCCTGGTCGCCGCAGGCAAGGTCGACGGTCTGCGCATCGACCACTCCGACGGCCTGTACGATCCGGCGCAGTATTTTCTGCGCCTGCAGGAACATTACGCGCGGCTTGCCGGACTGGACGCGCCGCAGGTCCAGGCGGACGGCCGGCCGGGGCGGCCACTGTATGTGCTGGTCGAAAAGATCGCGGCGTCGCACGAACACGTGCCGACGAGCTGGGCCGTGCATGGGACCACCGGCTATCGCTTCACCACGGTGGTGAACGCACTGTTTGTCGACCGACTGGCGCGCGCCAAGCTGAGCCGGGTCTGGCACGCGTTTTCCGGGGAAAGCGTGGATTTCGAGGAGGCGGCTTACCGCGCGAAGCGCAACATCACGCGCTCCGCGCTTGCTTCCGAGCTGACCGTGCTAGCGACGGAACTGCTGCGCATTGCGCGCGCCGACCGGCGCACGCGCGACTATACGTTCAACACGCTGCGCCGCGCGATCGGCGAGGTCGCCGCCTGCTGCCCGGTCTACCGGACTTATGTCGCCGACGGCCTTACGCCGCAGGACAAGCGCTATATAGACTGGTCTGTCGCGCATGCGCGCCGCAGGGTCCGCTCGGCCGACGCCACCGCCTTCGACTTCCTGCGCCAAGTGCTGCTGGTAAACCCGCCCGAAGAAGCGCGGCCGGCGCTCAAGGACCGTTACCGCGCGTTCGCGATGAAGTTCCAGCAATTCACCTCGCCGGTGGCGGCCAAGGGCGTGGAGGACACCTCGTTCTACAGCTTCAACCGGCTGGTCTCGCTCAACGAGGTGGGTGGCGACCCGGATATGTTCGGCATGACGGTTTCGGCGTTCCACGGAGCGAGTGCGGACCGTGCAGCGCGCTGGCCGCATACCATGCTCGCGACCTCGACCCACGACAACAAGCGCGCCGAGGACGTGCGCTGCCGCATCGACGTGATTTCGGAAATGCCGGCTGCATGGCGGCTGGCGCTGCGGCGTTGGAGCCGCATGAACGCCGGCCAGCGGCGCACGGTCGACGGCGCCGCCGCGCCCTCGCGCAATGACGAGTACCTGCTGTACCAGACGCTGCTCGGCACGTTTCCGACCGCGCCGGTCGACGCGGCGGGACTGGACGCATATCGCGAACGCATCGAGCGCTACATGCTCAAGGCCGTGCGCGAATCCAAGGTGCACACGAGCTGGGTCAACGTGAATGCGGAGTACGAAGAGGCCGTGACCGGATTCGTGCGCGCGCTGCTCGGGCGCCTGGATTCGAATCTGTTTCTGGACGATCTGCGCCTTCAGGTCGGTCCCATCGCCTGGTTCGGCATGTTGAACAGCCTGTCGACGGTGCTGGTGAAGCTCACCTCGCCGGGCGTGCCGGACTTCTACCAGGGGAGTGAGATTTTCGATCTGAGCCTGGTCGACCCGGACAACCGCAGACCGGTGGACTACGGCCGCCGCGGAGCGTTGCTCGAGGAGATGCAGCGCATCGGGGCAGCGCCGGCGGACGCCATGGCGCAGTGCGTACGGGGCTTATTCGATGATGCCGCGGACGGGCGCGCCAAACTCTGGCTCATGTGGCGCGCGCTGCAGTTGCGCCGCGACCACGCCGATGTGTTTCTGAAGGGCGATTACCATCCGGTCGCGGTCAGAGGCGTTCGTTCCCGCAATGTCGTAGCCTACGCGCGCCGTCTGGGCGATCGCGGCATCGTCGCTGTGGCAGTCAGGCTATGCGCGTCCATGGGCCTCGAACACGGTGTGCTGCCCGTGGGTGAGGCGGCCTGGGGCGACACCGTCCTTGACCTGGCGTTCCTGCCGGAAGGCACGCGTCTGGCAAATGTCCTGACTGGCGAATCGCTGCAAGCGGACGCATCCGGCTTACTCACCCTCTCCCGGGCAATGACGGTCTTTCCGGCCGCGCTGCTCGCCTACGAAGCGCCGTCCGCGGCGCGCTAACCCGTTCGACAAGGAGAATCGTATGGAAAAAATGCTCGATAGCCTCGGCTTCATGGACTACGTGGAATGGAGCGAAGAGTTGTCCACGCTGCTGCGTATCCTGCTGATCGTGGCGGCCGCGTGGATAGCGCTGGGCGTGTTGAATCGCTTGATACGAACATTTCGCGAGCGCATCACGCGGGACATGGACGACAGAGAGCAGATAAAGCGGGCGGAAACGCTGGGACGCGTATTTCGTTACACCGTATCAGTGATCGTTACCGTGGTGACCGTCATTCTCGTTCTGAGCGAGCTGGGGATCGCGGTGGCGCCCATACTCGGCGCCGCCGGCGTAGTCGGCGTCGCCGTCGGCTTCGGCGCGCAAAGCCTGGTGAAGGATTATTTCGCCGGGTTCTTCATCCTGCTGGAGAACCAAATACGCCAGGGGGACGTCGTAGGGATCGCAGACAAGGCCGGCCTGGTCGAGGTGGTCACGCTGCGCTACGTGAGGCTGCGCGACTACGAGGGCAACGTGCATATCGTATCCAATGGCCTGATTACCACTGTAACCAATATGAGCCGCGGTTTCGCCCAGGCGGTGGTCGACGTCGGCGTGGCATACCGCGAGGATACGGACGAGGCGGTCCGCGTGATGCGCGAGACCGGCGCGGAAATGCGCGCCGATCCGGCATTCGGGCCAAAAATCCTCGACGATCTGGAGGTGGCCGGGGTGGACAAATGGGACGACTCGGCGGTGATCCTGCGCTGCCGCTTCAAGGTCGCGCCGCTCGAGCAGTGGGGCGTGCGCCGCGAGTTCCTGCGCCGCCTCAAGCACGCCTTCGACGAGCACGGCATCGAGATCCCCTATCCCCACCTCACGATCTACGCGGGCGTGGCGAAGGACGGCACCGCGCCGGCGTTCGCCGTGCGCGAGGCGCCACAGGCGATCACAGGTTGAGCAGCCGCTCGCGCTCGTCGGGCGTGGGCTGGAAGCCGCGCATCTCGTAGAAATCGAAGATGGCCTTGACGACTTCCGTCGAGTCGTCGAGCACGGTGACCAGGGCGAGGTCCGCGGGGTCGATCATGCCCCGCGGGACCAGGGTGTCGCGCATCCAGTCGAGCAGCCCCTTCCAGAACTCCGCGCCGACGAGAATGAGCGGGATCTTGCGGCTCTTCCCGGTCTGGATGAGGGTGAGCGCCTCCGAGAGCTCGTCCAGGGTCCCGAAGCCGCCGGGCATCACCACGTAGGCGATCGCGAAGCGCACGAACATCACCTTGCGGGCGAANNCGCGCGCTGCCGAACACGCTGACCGCCGGGCGCACGGCGCGCAGCTTCTCCGTGGCGTGGACGAACTCGGCCATGATGCCGAAGACGCGCCACGCCTCGTGCGTCTCGACCGCGCCGTTGCCTGCATCGGCGAGGTGCTGGAGCTTGGGAGTTCCGAGGTTGGGCTTGCCCATCGTGTGTGTCCGTTCCGCAGGAGCCGGTGTGCGCCGGCGCTCG
>DKBI01000345.1 GCA_002451175.1 Betaproteobacteria bacterium UBA6904 | reverse complement strand
GGCAAGTAGTAGAAAGTCCGCACCACATTGGGTTGTCCCCGGTCGTAGCGCGAGGCAACCGCATGACGCGCTGCCTCGAGCGCCTGCGCGTCGGTGGCAAAGGCGCGCGCGGCTTCGGGGCCCGGGCCGCGAAACAGGTTTCGGGGAAACTGGTCGAGCGTGATGATGAGCGCCAGACACTCGCCGGGCGCGTCCAGCCAAACGGCCTGCGAGCCGGTCGCGGCCGTTTCGTACAAGGCGAGAAAGCGCTCATGGATCTCCGCGTCGAACGCGGCATCCTTGCGAAACCATTCCCTGCGCGCTTCGTCGCCGCGGAACCAGAAGTCCAAGACCTCTTGGGCCCGCGGGTCTTTGCATCGGTGCATGGCGGTATGCTGCTCGAAATTCCGTAGCGGAGCATTGCATGCCGAACCGTCTCGCGCAACAGACATCCCCGTACTTGCTGCAGCATGCCTCGAACCCGGTGGACTGGTATCCGTGGGGCGAGGAGGCGCTGAATCGCGCAAAACGCGAGGACCGACCGATCCTGCTGTCCGTAGGTTACTCGGCCTGCCATTGGTGCCACGTGATGGCGCACGAGAGTTTCGAAGACGGGGCCGTGGCGGCCGTCATGAACCGCCATTTCGTGAACATCAAGGTGGACCGCGAAGAGCGCCCGGATATCGACCAGATCTATCAATTGGCGCACCAGATGATGGCGCGCGGCGCAGGCGGGTGGCCGCTTACCATGTTCCTGGCGCCGGATGGCGCACCGTTCTTCGGCGGAACCTACTTTCCGAATACGTCTCGCTATGGCTTGCCGGGATTCGGCGACCTGCTCGAGCGCGTGGCCCTGGTGTGGCGCGAAAAACGCGCGGAGATCCAGGAGCAGGGAGAGCAGATCCGGCAGGCGCTCGCACGGACCCAGCCCTCGGGAGCGGCGCATCGATCAGCCCTCTCGGCTGCCGGTGTGAGCGCGCAGGTCGAGCAGCTGAAGGCGAATTTCGACGCCCGCTACGGGGGATTCGGCGGGGCGCCCAAGTTTCCGCATCCGACCGATCTCGAGCTTTGCCTGCGCAAAGGGGCCGTCGACGTCGTCGCCACTACGCTGACGCGGATGTGCGAAGGGGGCATCTATGACCAGCTCGGCGGCGGCTTCTGCCGGTACAGCGTCGATGCGTTCTGGATGATTCCGCATTTCGAGAAGATGCTTTACGACAACGGGCCGCTGCTTGCGCTCTTGGCCGATGCGTGGCTCGTGACGCGCGAGCCCCTGTTCGCGCGCTGTGCCGCGGAGACCGCTGGCTGGATGCTCCGCGAGATGCAATCTCCCGAGGGGGGGTTCTATTCCTCGCTCGATGCCGACTCCGAGCACGAGGAGGGGAAGTTCTACGTCTGGGACCGCGATGCGGTGCGGGCGCTGTTCACGGCGGCGGAGTGGGACGTCTTCGCGCCGCACTATGGGCTCGACGGCGATGCCAATTTCGAGGGACGGCATTGGCATCTTCGCGTCGCGCGGCCGCTGGCGCCGGGAGACGAAGGCCTGCTCCAATCGGCGCGGGCAAAGCTCCTGGCGGAGCGGGAGACGCGCGTGCGACCGGGGCGCGACGACAAGGTGCTCGTGTCGTGGAACGCGCTTGCGATTCGAGGGCTGGCCCGCGCTGGGCGCGCGATGGGCAGGCCCGAGTGGGTGGCGGCGGCGCGGCGTGCACTGGAGTTTCTGCGCCTGCAGCTATGGCGGGACGGACGCCTACTCGCGACGTACAAGGACGGCCGGGCCCACCTTGCCGCATACCTGGACGATTATGCGTTCCTGCTTCATGCGCTCCTCGAGTTGATGCAGTGCGAATTCGTACCCGGCGATCTCGAATTTGCCGAGGAACTGGCGGACGTGCTCTTGGATCGATTCGAGGACCCCGATGCCGGCGGCTTCTATTTCACGGCGAGCGACCACGAGCGCTTGCTGCACCGGCCCAAACAGGGGCATGACAGCGCGATGCCCTCGGGCAACGGCGTCGCCGTGCTGGCCTTGAACCGACTGACCGCGCTGACGGGCGACGAGCGCTACGCGCGCGCTGCCGAACGGGCGCTGGAGTTGTATTACCCGCAGATGCAGGCCCACCCCGCCGGATTCGGCATGCTGGCGCAGGCGCTCGACGAGGCGCTCGCCCAGCCCACGACGCTCATTCTTCGCGGGCAGTCGGCGCCCTTGGCGCAATGGCTCGCCACGTGCGCGGGCGACTACCTGCCCGGCACCCAGATTCTGGGGGTTGCCGATGGGCTTGCCGGACTGCCGCCGGTGCTGGACAAGCCGCCGCGACCCGCCCCGGTCACCGGCTGGCTATGCCGTGGCCTGACCTGCCTTGAACCCAGCGCCGACCTGGATGCGCTGCGGGCCGCGTGCCGGGAACCGGTGGTCCCCGCCGGCCCGGCGTGAGTCCGCGGCCGGGCATGAAGCGGGGACCGGAACGGAGTATCATTCGCTCCCGCATTTTTGCCCTCGCGACAGTCGATTTCTTCTAGGGAGAACGTATGCGCTACCGGAAGTTTGGAACCACGCTCCTGGCCGTGTCCGTCGCGGCCGCGCTTGCCGCTTGCGGCGAACAGAAACCGGCCCCGAAGGCTGAGGCCGCAAAGGCGGCTCCCCCGCCGCCGGCNNGACAACGAGAACGGCGCCCTCCTTGCAGTCGAACAGGCGAACGACGCCAAGCTGAAAATCGGCGGCAAGGATGCGAAGTTCGTGTTCGTGGGCGAGGACGATCAGGCCGATCCGAAGGTCGGCACGACGGTCGCCCAGAAGCTGGTCGACGCGAAAGTCGCCGGTGTCGTCGGTCACCTGAATTCGGGGACGTCCATCCCGGCTTCCGATATCTACAGCAAGGCGGGCATCCCGGTGATTTCCGGATCGGCGACGAACCCGAAGCTCACCGAGCAGGGCTTCAAGACGCAGTTCCGCGTCGTTGGGCGCGACGACCAGCAGGGTCCCGCGATCGCCAGCTATCTCGCGGCCAACAAGAAGCCGAAGCTGGTCGCGGTCATCGACGATGCCACGGCCTACGGCGAAGGCATCGCCAACGAGGTGGAAAAGACGCTGAAGGCGGCGAACATCAAGGTGTTGCCCCGCGAGAAGGGCACGGACAAGACGACCGACTGGAAGGCGATTCTCACCAAGCTGAAGGGCAAGAAGCCCGACGCCGTGTTCTACGGCGGCATGGACGCCACGGGCGGGCCGCTGATCAAGCAGGGCCGCGAACTCGGCGTGAAGGCGGTGTTCTCTTTCGGTGATGGCGCCTGCACGGATGAGATGACCAAGCTGGCTGGTGCGGCGGCCGATGGGCTGCTGTGCTCGCAGGCGGGCATCCCGCCGCAGGCGGCCGACAAGAAATTTACCGAAGCGTACAAGAAGCGTTTCAATGCCGACCCGATTCTCTACGCGCCTTTCACGTTCGATGCCGCGAACCTGCTCATCGAAGCGATGAAGAAGGCGAACTCGGCGGATCCCGCGAAGTATCTGCCGGAACTCGCGAAAATCGACTACACCGGGGCCACGGGCAAGATCGCCTTCGACGAGAAGGGTGATCGCAAGGATGCCGAGATGACGATCTTCACGATGAAGGACGGCAAGCTCCTGCCGATCGCGATCATCAAGGGCGGCAAGACGATTGCCTACGAGGATTTCGTGAAAGGCGAAGCGGCGCCGGCGCCCGCGCCTGCGCCAGAGCCGGCCAAGGACGCGGCGAAGAAATAATTACGGCGTCTTCCAAACGGCTGTGGAACGGCACCCTCGCGGTGCCGTTTTTTTTCCTTTAGGCTTGTGCCCGCGTGGAAACCTTTCTCCAGCAGCTGATCAATGGACTCACGCTGGGCGCCGTCTATGCCGTGGTCGCGCTCGGCTACACGATGGTCTACGGCATCATCCAGCTCATCAATTTCGCGCACGGCGAGGTCGTCATGATCGGCGCGATGGTGGCGTTCACCGTGATCACGCTGCTGGCCGCGGGGGGCTGGCCGCCGCTGGTGGTCGTCCTGGCGGGCACGGCTTGCGCCATTCCGGTCTGCATGGGCATCGGATACGCCATGGAGCGGTTCGCCTACCGGCCGTTGCGCCGTGCGCCGCGCCTGGCGCCGCTCATCACCGCGATCGGCGTGTCGATCATTCTCCAGCACCTGGCGATGCTCGTCTGGACACGGAACGTCATCGCCTTCCCGCAGATCATCCGGACCGAGATCTACACGCTCGGCGGAGCCACCATGACGAATGTGCAGGTCGCGATCGTTGGCCTGTGCTTCGCGCTGATGGGTGGTCTGGCCATGCTCGTTTATCGAACGCGGCTCGGCACGGCGATGCGCGCCACGGCGCAAAATCCGCAGGTCGCCGGGCTGATGGGAGTCAACATCGACCGCGTGATTGCCGCGACGTTTCTGATCGGCGCCGCGCTCGGCGCCGTCGCGGGCGTGATGGTCGGCACGTACTATGGGGTGGCGCAATACACGATGGGCTCGCTGCTCGGCATGAAGGCGTTCGCCGCCGCAGTGCTGGGCGGCATCGGCAACATCCCGGGCGCGATGGTCGGCGGAATCGTCCTCGGACTGGTGGAGGCGCTCGGTGCGGGCTACATCGGCGACCTGACGGACCTCTGCCACGTCGCCTGGATTTCCGAGGCGCTCACGGAGCACTGTGCGGCGGAGTCTCACTTCGTGCTGTTCGGGTCGAACTACCAGGACGTCTTCGCCTTCCTGGTGCTGATCGGCGTTCTCGTCTTTCGGCCGTCCGGGCTGCTGGGCGAACGGGTGGGAGACCGCGCGTGAGCCGGCATCCCATGGAACTCTGCCGTGACTGAGCACGCGAAGGCCTGGCGCCGGCATCCCGCGGTCCTCTGGACCGGGATCGTGCTGATCGCCCTCACGCTGATCGCCATCCCGTTCGTTCTCGTCCTGGCGGGGACGGCGTGGGTGCGCATCGCGAACTTCGCGATCCTCTATGTGTTGCTCGCGCTGGGCCTGAATATCGTCGTCGGATTCGCGGGCCTGCTCGACCTGGGCTATATCGCGTTCTACGCCGTTGGCGCCTACGTGTACGCGCTGCTGGCAAGCCCGCATTTCGGACTGCATCTGCCGTTCTGGGTGATCCTGCCGATCGGCGCCGGCGTGGCGGCGCTCTTCGGCATCCTGCTCGGCGCGCCGACGCTCAAGCTGCGCGGCGATTACCTCGCCATCGTCACGCTGGGATTCGGCGAGATCATCCGCATTCTGCTGAACAATCTGTCGCGGCCCGTGAACATCACCAACGGTCCGCAAGGGGTTGCGCGAATCGACCCGTTCCAGATCGGACCCTTCGATTTCTCGACGACGAACGCGTGGCTCGGCGTGACGCTGAACGGCCCGATGAAGTACTACTATCTGCTGCTGGCCTGCGTGCTCGTGATTATCGGCGTCAACATTCGCCTGCAGAACTCGCGGATCGGGCGCGCCTGGGAAGCGGTGCGCGAGGACGAGACGGCGGCGCGCGCCATGGGCATCGACACCACGGGCATCAAGCTGCTCGCGTTCGCGATGGGCGCCACGTTCGGGGGTGTCGCGGGCGGGATGTTCGCGGCGATCCAGACGTTCATCTCGCCGGAGAGCTTCGTGCTCGTCGAGTCGGTGATGGTGGTGGCGATGGTCGTCCTGGGCGGCATGGGGAACATCTGGGGCGTCATCCTCGGGGCGCTGCTGCTGTCCTTCGTTCCCGAGTTGCTGCGCTGGACGGTCGAGCCGTTTCAGCGCGCGGTTTTCGGACGGCAGCTGATCGAGCCGGAAGTCATCCGCATGCTGATTTTCGGGCTGGCGCTGGTGCTGGTGATGCGCTTCCGTCCCGCGGGCCTGCTGCCTTCTGCAGTGCGCCAGCGCGAACTTGCAGAGCAAAGCCGGTGACTGCGTTGCTCGACGCGCGGGGCATCAGCAAGCGTTTCGGCGGAGTGCAAGCGCTCTCGGACGTGTCGTTTTCCATCCAGCGCGGCGCGATCTACGGTCTCATCGGGCCGAACGGCGCCGGCAAGACGACGCTGTTCAACGTACTGACCGGGATCTACGCGCCGGATCAGGGCACGTTCAGCTTCGACGGGACGTCGCTGGCGGGCCGGCCGTCGCACGCCGTCGCCGCCGCGGGCATCGCGCGGACGTTTCAGAACATTCGACTCTTCGCGAACCTGTCNNCGGCACGTGCGCACCCGCGCGGGTGTGATCGGCGCGATTCTGCGCGATCGCGCGACGCGTGCCGAGGAGGCCGCGATCGAGGGGCGGGCCGTGGAATTGCTCGAGTACGTGGGCATCCGGGCGCGAGCCAACGATCCGGCGGGAAGCCTGCCGTACGGCGATCAGCGACGGCTGGAGATCGCGCGTGCCTTGGCGACCGATCCGAAACTGCTCGCGCTCGATGAGCCCGCCGCCGGCATGAACGCCTCCGAGACCCTCGCCTTGCGCAAGCTGCTGGAGCGGATTCGCGCCGATGGCATCACCCTCCTGCTGATCGAGCACGACATGCGCCTGGTGATGGGCGTTTGCGACCGCGTGCTCGTGCTCGATCACGGGGAACGCATCGCGGAGGGCGAACCGTCAGCCGTGCAGCGCGACGCCAAGGTGATCGAAGCCTATCTCGGAGGCGCGGCGCATGCTGCTTGAGCTGCGCGGCCTCGAGGTCCGCTATGGCGGGATCCGCGCGGTGAAGGGGATCGACCTCGAGGTGGGCGCGGGCGAGCTCGTCTGCCTCATTGGCGCGAATGGCGCAGGCAAGAGCTCCACGCTGCGCGCAATTTGCGGAATGACGCGCGTTTACGCCGGTTCGGTGCGTTACGCCGGGTCGGAACTGTCGGGCCTGCCGGTGCACGAGCTGCCGCGGCGCGGCCTCGTCATGGTGCCGGAAGGGCGCGGCATCTTTCCGCAGCTCACGGTGGAGGAAAATCTGTCGATGGGCGCGTTCTCCCGGCGGGACACGGAGATCGCCGGGGATCTCGATCGGCAGTTCGAGACCTTTCCGCGCCTCCGGGAGCGGCGCGGCCAGACCGCCGGCACGCTCTCGGGCGGGGAGCAGCAAATGCTCGCGATCGGGCGCGCGCTGATGGCGCGGCCGAAGCTCCTGCTGCTCGACGAACCGTCCATGGGCCTCGCGCCGCTCCTGGTTGCGAAGATCTTCGACATCGTGCGCGAGATATCGGCGCAAGGCGTCACGATCCTGCTCGTGGAGCAAAACGCTCGCCTGGCGCTGGAAATCGCCGCGCGCGGGTATGTGATGGAATCCGGTCTGGTCACCTTGGCCGCGCCGGCGCGCCAGCTGTTGGAGGATCCCAAGGTGCGCGAGGCCTACCTTGGCGAGGGCGCGGCCTGAGGCCGCGCCAACGCGGGTATCATTGCGCCTCCCATGCGCCTGCACACATCGCGGTGGCTGCGGATGCTCCTGCTGCTGGTCGCCGTTGCGGCCCTGGCGCAGGAGATCGTCGGCATCACGCCCGAGCAGATCGCCAAGCTCGCGGCGCAGTTCGGCCCCGTTGCGAAGACCCGCCTGACCGGGTGGCGCGAGATTCTTACCAACCCGAAGTACAAGAAGCTCTCCGAGGAGGAGAAGCTCCGCGTCGTCAATGACTTCATGAACCTGACGCAGTTCATCAGCGACCTCAAGCACTGGGGCAAGGAAGACTACTGGGCGACGCCCGTCGAGTTCCTGTCGACCGACGGCGGCGATTGCGAGGATTACTCGATTGCCAAATATTTCACGCTGCGCGCGCTGGGCGTGCCGGACGAGAAGCTGCGCATCACCTATGTGAAGGAGACGGTCATATACAATGAGGCGCACATGGTGCTCGCGTACTTTCCAACGCCCGACGCCGAGCCCCTGGTCCTCGACAACATCAACCCGACCCTGTTGCCGGCATCGCGGCGCACCGACCTGGTTCCCGTCTATAGCTTCAACGGCTCGGGCCTGTGGCTGGCGAAGGAGCAGACGGGACGCGGCCAGTCGGTCGGCAGTTCGGATCGCATCGGCCACTGGCGCGATCTTCAGGCGCGGCTGCGCTCGGCGATGTGACGCCGTCATGACATTCGACACGATGAGGTCCACATGAAACTCTCCCGGTTGCTGGCAGGATTGATCTCCCTGCTGTGGGTGCTGGTGTTCATCGGCACGCTCGGGATCGTCGTTCAGAGCACGAAGGAGTTCCTGCAGAAGACGCTCGAGTCGCACGCCCAGGACACGGCCACGTTCCTCGGGCTCGCGATCACGCATAGCGGGCGCGTCAAGGACGTCGAGACCGTCGAACGCATGACCGCGGCCATCTTCGACCGCGGCTATTACAGCGAGATCCTCGTCAAGGCGATGGACGGCAAGTCGCTGGTGAGCAAGCGCGTGGAGCAGGCGGTCGAGGGTGTGCCGCAGTGGTTCATCGCCCGGTTCCCGCTGGAGACGCCACGCATGGACGCCATCGTCATGGACGGCTGGCGCCAGGCGGCGAAGATCGAGGTTGTCAGCCACCCGGGGCACGCCTATGCGGAGTTGTACCGCGTGTCGATGCGCTCGTTCTGGGTGCTGCTGACCGCGGCCATCGCCTCCCTGGTGGTTGTCCTGGTCGTACTGCGGCTTGCCCTGCGGCCTCTCGACGACATGGAGGCGCAGGCGATTGCGATCACGAAGCGCGAGTTCAAGGTGCTGGCGAAGCTACCATGGGCCCGCGAGCTGCATCGCGTGGCGAGCGCCCTCAACCAGATGGTCGTGTCGGTGGAGCGCATGTTGACGGAGCAGACCGACCTTGCGGAGAAGATGCGCAAGAAGGCGTACGTCGACGCCGTCACCGGATTGATGAACCGCAACGACTTCGCCGAGCGCGTGACGCACCTGATCGGCGCGCCGACCAAGTTCGCCACGGGGGTGCTGGCGGTGATTCGCCTGCGCGGGTTTGCCGCGTTCAATGAGAAGAACGGCCGGGTCGAGGGCGATGCGCTGCTCAAGCGCGTGGCGGTGCTTCTCGGCAAGGTCACGGAGTCGCGCCCCGGGGCGCTGCTCGCCAAGCTCGATGGCCCGGAGTTCGGGGTGGTGGTGCCCGAGATCCAAGAGAGCGACGTCGGGGCATTGGGAGATGCGCTGATTGCCGCGCTCGCGGAAATCGAGGAGTTTCCGCGCACCGAGACGACGCTCATGGCGCACGCCGGCATGACCTATTACCGCTACCGCGAAGGGGCCGTCTTCGGCAAGCTCATGGCGACGATGGGCGCGGCGCTCGGCGTCGCGCAGGCGCGCGGCGTGCCGGCCTGGCACCTCGAAATGGAGGCCGCGGCCCAGGCCGTGAACACCATGTACGCCGAGATCAACGGCATGTTCAAGGTGGGTTTGCCGGCGGATCGCGTGGCGCTGCAGTTCCAGCCCGTGCGGCCGACCCGCATCTCCGAGGACGCGTGGCAGTACCGCAGCGAATCGTGCGTGCGCATCCTGGGTTCCGATGGCCAGCTGATTCGCGCGGGGCTGTTCATCGCCACGGCGAAGCGCCTCGGCGCGCTGCAACTCCTGGACAAGGTCGTCGTCGAAAAGGTCATGCAGCGCATTGCCAAGGACGGCCCCGTGCGCGGTGGCGCGACCGCGGTCAACCTGTCCCTCGAGTCGATCGTCGACCCGATGTTCGTCGAATGGCTCCATGGCAAGCTCAAGGCGCAGCCGGACGTCGCTCGGCACCTCATCGTTGAGGTGATGGAGCAGTCGATCATCGGCTACATCAAGGAGGTCAAAGCGGCGTTCAGCCGGTTGCGCGAAACCGGCGTGCGGCTGTCGATCGACCGCTTCGGCCAGAGCACGGCCTCGGTCGGCTACCTGCGTGGCCTCGAGGTGGACTATGTCAAGATCGACGGCGGTTATACGCGCGGTATGGCGGATTCGAGCGACAAGCAGTTCTTCGTCCAGGCGATCGTTGGCATTGCGCACGGCCTGGGCATTCAGGTGCTGACCGAATACACGGAGACCGAGGCCGACTTCGAGCTCGCGAAGAGCCTGATGGTGGACGGCGTGCAGGGTTACTACATCGGCAAGCCCGAGTAAGCGCATAATCGCGCGCCCTCGATGAATACGGGAGATCCGCGTTGAGCGAAGCACAACCCAAGCCGCAGTGGGAGTTGCCGGCGGCCGTCACCGCCGACGACCCGCTGCTGAAGTGTCTCGTCCTGCTGACGCGGTTCTTCAATCACCCGTTTTCGGCGGAGACGCTGTCCGCCGGGCTGCCCCTGGTCGACAGCCGGCTGACGCCGGCGCTGTTCGTGCGTGCGGCCGAGCGCGCGGGGCTCACGGCGAAAGTGGCCAAGCGGGATCTGGACAGGATTTCGCCGCTCGTGCTGCCGGTCGTGCTGCTGCTGAACGACCGTCGCTCCTGCATCCTTCGCAGCTTCGCGAAAGACGGTCGCTGCGAAATCGTCGATCCTGACACGGGCGGCGTCACCGAGCGGGCGTTGGCCGAACTGAAGCCGGAGTACACAGGCCATGTGATCCTGATCCGCCAGCAGCTGAAATTCGACTCACGGACCGAGCATAGCGCCGTGCCCCGCGTCTCGCACTGGTTCTGGGGCGTGGTCCGTGAGGCTTGGCCGATCTACGGCGAGGTGCTCCTCGCGTCCCTGCTCATCAATTCGTTCGCGATCGTGATGCCGCTGTTCATCATGAACGTCTACGACCGGGTCGTGCCCAACGACACGACCGAGACCCTCTGGGCGCTGGCCATCGGCGTGCTGGTCGTGCTGGCGTTCGATTTCGTGATGCGCATGCTGCGCGGCTACATGATCGACATTGCCGGCAAGCGCATCGACGTGATCCTGTCGTCCAACATCTTCGAGCGGGCCATGGGCCTGCGCATGGAGGCGCGGCCCCAGTCGGTGGGTTCGTTTGCCAGCAACATCCACGAATTCGAATCGTTCCGGGAATTCATCACCTCGGCCACGATTACCGCACTCGTGGACCTGCCATTCGTGTTTCTTTTTATCGGCGTGATCTTCTGGGTCGGCGGCTGGGTCGGCTTCGTGCCGCTCGCTGCGGTGCCGCTGATCATTCTGATCGGATTGGTTCTGCAGCGCTCGCTGGGCGACGTAATCCAGCAGACCTTCCGCTATGCCGCGCAGAAGCAGGGGCTGCTCATCGAGAGCCTGTCTTCGATCGAGACGGTGAAGGCGTTGTCTGCGGAGGGGGTGCTGCAGCGCAAGTGGGAGCAGCTCGTGGGAACCATAGCGCGGCTCGGGATCAAGGCGCGCACGCTCTCGCAGTCCATCATCAACATCTCCATGACGGTGCAGCAGCTCACGAGCGTTGGCGTGGTCGTCCTGGGCGTCTACCTGATTGCCGACCGCGAGCTGACGGTCGGCGCACTGGTCGCCTGCACCATACTGACGGGGCGCGCACTGGCGCCGCTCGGCCAGGTCGCCGGGTTGATGACCCGATACCACCAGTCGGCGGCCTCGCTGCGCACGCTGCAGAACGTGATGCAGCTGCCCGTGGAGCGCCCGGCGAACAAGAGCTTCGTCCACCGCCCGAGCATTGTCGGGGAAATCGAGTTCCGCAACGTCACGTTTTCCTACCCGGGACAGCAAACGCCCGCCCTGCAAAACGTTTCGTTCAAGCTCGCGGCCGGGGAGCGGGTCGGGTTGATCGGGCGCATCGGCTCCGGAAAATCCACGATCGAGAAACTGGTGCTCGGGCTGTACACGCCCAGCTCCGGTTCGATCCTCGTCGACGGTGTGGACGTCAATCAGATCGATCCGGCAACCCTGCGCAAGAACATCGGCTATGTGCCGCAGGACGTCGTCCTGTTCTACGGCACGGTGAAGGAGAACATCATGTTCTCCGCGCCCTTTGCGGACGATGCGGCCATGCTCCGCGCCGCGGAAATCGCCGGCGTCACGGAGTTCGTGCACCCGTCGGCCAAAGGCTTCGATCTGCACATTGGCGAGCGTGGTGAAGGGCTTTCGGGCGGTCAGCGGCAGACCGTGGCGATTGCCCGCGCGCTGCTGCTTAACCCGCCAGTGCTCATCATGGACGAGCCGACCAACGCGCTCGACAACCGGTCCGAAGAGCAGTTCAAGCGCAAGCTCGAGCAGGCGATCCAGGGCAAGACGTTCATGCTGGTCACGCACCGGGCGTCGCTGCTCACGCTCGTGCCGCGACTGATCGTGCTGGACAATGGTCGCGTGGTTGCCGACGGGCCGAAAGACCAGGTGATGCAGGCCCTTTCTGGCGGCAAGATCAACGTTGCCAAGCGGGCATAGGACAGGTCCATGACGCCAGCCGTACAGCAGCGGGAAGACATCGAGTACATGAGCGAGACGGCGGCTGCCGCGATGCAGGGCCCGCCGGCCTACTCCCATGCGCTGCTTTGGGGGGTCGTGCTCTTCGTCGCCGCGTTCGTGGTGTGGGCAGCGTTCGCCAACATCGGCGAGACGACGGTCGGCGAGGGCAAGGTCATTCCGTCGAGCCAGATCCAGGTGGTGCAGAACCTCGAGGGGGGCATCATCGCCGAGGTCCGGGTGAAGATCGGCGACATCGTCAAGAAGAACCAGATTCTGATGCTCATCGATGACACGCGCTACACCTCGTCGTTCCGCGAGAACAAGGCGAAAAACGATGCGCTCAACGCCAAGATTGCCCGCCTCAACGCGGAGATATCGGGCAAACCCATCGACATGCCCGCGAGCGTGCGGCGGGACAATCCGGACCTCGCGGAGCGCGAATTGACGCAATACCGCTCGCGGCAGGCGGAATTCAATGCAAACGCCGAGGCGTTCAAGAAGCAGATCGATCAGCGCACGCAGGAACTCAAGGAAAAGCGCACGCGTCTGGAGCAGATCAACACCAGCCTTCAGTTGCTGGACAAGGAACTCACGATGTCGCGGCCGCTTGTGAAGCAGGGCGCGATGTCGGAGGTGGAACTCCTGCGGCTCGAGCGGCAGGCCAACGACCTCAAGGGCGAACTCGACTCGACGCGCATCACCATTCCGAAACTCGACGCGGCGGTGGCGGAGGCGCGGCAGCGACTCGAGGGCTACGTGGCGAAATTCCGCTCGGACGCCCTGGGCGAGCTCAACCAGGTGCGCGCGGAGCAGGAAGGCACGGCAGCCACCAGCGTAGCGCTGAAGGACCGCGTGGAGCGGGCCGTGGTGCGATCCCCGGTGAACGGCACGGTCAAGTCGGTCAAAGTGACGACGATCGGGGGCGTCGTCCAGCCCGGATCGGAACTTCTGGAGATCGTGCCGCTCGAGGACAACCTGCTGGTGGAGGCCAAGGTGAAGCCGCGCGACATCGCGTTTCTGCGGCCGGGGCAGGAGGCGCTGGTGAAGATTACCGCCTACGATTTTTCCATTTATGGCGGGTTTCCGGCCAAACTGGAGAACATCGGCGCGGACTCCATCACGGACGAAAAGAAAGGGGATAGTTATTATCTCGTCCAGGTGCGCACGACGAGTAACGTCCCGGCGCGCAGCGACAAGCCGCTGGCGATCATTCCGGGCATGACCGCGACCGTGCATATCCAGACCGGGGAGAAGACGTTCCTCCACTACCTGCTCAAACCGATCATCAAGACCAAGGAAATGGCGTTTCGCGAGCGTTGAGCGCAGACGCCCTAAACGCGCCCCCCAAGCCCATGTCCATCATTCTCATTGCGCAGGATCCGGAGGTGATCGGTCGCTGCCGCCATGCGGTCAGCGCCGAGCACCCGCTTGAAGTCGTCGGGGCCTTGGATGTGGTCCGGGAGCGGATTCGGGCGTTAGCGCCCGCGACCGTTCTTGTCGATGCGCAGATGCTGACAAAGCCGGTCGATGCTCAGGTTGCCGACATCGTTGCGCAGACAGGGTCCGGGAAGGTCGTCGTATTGACCGAGGTTTTCCAGGAAGACGAGGAGATCGCCTTGCTGAGGGCTGGTGCGAAGGGCTGCTGCCGGCGGGGTATCGACCCGGACTCGTTGGAACGGGTGATCAACGTCGCACAGTCGGGCGGCGTTTGGGTGACACGGAGCCTGCTCCCACGGCTGGTGCTGGAGCTGCGCAAGGCGACAGCGGCGCAGCAGGCACCCACGCCACTCAAACCCTCGGGGGGGAAACAGGTCGCTGAGCGACTGGCGACTCTGTCCTCACGAGAACGCGAAATCGTCCGATTGATCGTCGACGGCGCGACCAACAAGGAGGTGGCATCGGCCCTGCAGATATCCGAACGCACCGTGAAAGGCCATTTGTCCAATGTTTTCCAGAAGTTGGGGGTGACCGATCGGTTGAAGCTGGTGCTTCTCGTGCGGGGGCAATAGGACGCGCTGCGGGATCTTTTTTTGTGCAAAATGTTTGTGCAACGCCGCAAGGTGACAGATTGGGTTGTCCTTTGAGGGCTTATCTGCTAGTAATTGCACCTTGAAAAGGAGATTGTTGCAGGATCACGACAGGTATTTTCATGTTCTCCTTGGCTTGGTATTTTTCATTTACGCCAAGTGCTTAGCGCGATATTCTTCTAACGAAAATTAGCTTGTCCGGGAGTCACGGTGGGCGGGCGGTACCCGCCAGAAAAAGGATTGGCGAATGAAAAAATTTTCCGTATCGACGATGGTAGCTGCAGTGGCGTTGGCTTTCAGCGGCCAGAGTTCGGCCGAGACACTGAAGGAGGTGCTGACGTACGCCGTCGAGACTCACCCCGAGGTACTGAGCGCGGTGCACAAGAAGGACGCTGCGGATTCCGCGAGGGAAGCCGCATTCGGCGGATATCTGCCGCGGATCGACGTGGTGGTCGGGGGTGGCACTGAGAAAAGCAAGAACCCCACGACGCTTGGACTCAACCCGCCGCCGAACAATCCGACGAACCCCCACTGGGTCAAGCTGCCACGGTATCAAGAGTCGGTGATCCTCAACCAGATGATCTGGGACGGCCTTGGAACGCGGTCGGAAGTTGCACGGCGGCAGGCCATCTCGGACTCGTCCGCGCACCGTTTGTTCGGCGTCTCGCAGGACATCGCTCTGCAAGCCTCTGACGCGTATCTGGAGGTCCTGAAGAACCAGGAATTCGTCAAATACGCGAAGGAAAACCTTGCCGCCCACCAAAAGACCTATGACCAGGTCAAGCTGCGGGCTGACCGGGGCGTTGGCCGCCGCGCGGATCTCGAGCAGATCGAGGCCAGACTGGCGCTGACCATTTCAAACCTCTCGTCCGCGGAAAGCACGTTGCGCGACGCGGAGATCGCCTATCTGAAGGTCGTCGGCAAGTCGCCGGTCAGTCTGACGAAGCCGGAGGCGCCGCAGATTCCCGCATCCGCGGACGAGGCAGTCAAGATCGGTTTCCAGAACCACCCGCTCCTCAAGACTTCCTGGGCGGACATCGAGGCGGCGCAGGCGCAGCGTGATATTGCGAAATCGTTCTATTCGCCGCGCGTCGAATTCGAGGCGAGTCTTTCGAACAACCGGGACCTTGACGGCGTATCCGGCCCGAACCAGGACCGGATGGTGATGATGTACCTCAAGTGGAATCTGTTCCGTGGGGGCTTCGACCTCTACCGCAACCAGGAAACCGCGAAGCAGATCAACGAGGCGCAGGAGATTTCGCGCAACACGCAGCGGCAGGTGGAGGCGGCCGTGCGTCTTGCCTACAACGCCTACGCCACTGCTCGCGACCGGTTGCCGTCTCTGGAGCGCTATGTGCGCGCGAGCGATGCGACGCGGATTGCGTACGCCCAGCAGTTCAACATCGGGCAGCGCACGTTGCTCGACCTGCTGGATGCGGAGAACGAGTATTTCACCTCGCGGACGACCCAGCTGAACGGCGAGTTCATCGAGTTGGGGGCGCGGTTTCGCGTTCTGAACGCGATCGGTGGGCTGCTCGAGACCGTCGGCGTCAAGCCCTCCGAGCACGCGTTTGCGAGGACCGGTTCGGCTCCGGCACCGGCCAAATAAGCGGCGTCGGGCGAATCATCTGAACTCCACGGGGCGCTTGGCGCCCCGTTTTTTCTTCGACACAGGGATCCGATGCCCTTCGTGATACGAGACCAATCCGGCAAGATCAACGGCGTGTCGGATCACGCCGAGGTCGGCGTCTCCGAGGAGGTGCCGGGGGACGACCCCGAGCTGCGGCAGTTCCTGATCGATCAGGGGATGTCCTCGCCTGATGCCATCCGCCAGCGTCTCGCGGCGAGCGATCTGCATATGGTGCGCCTGGTCGATGATCTCATCGACCTGCTCATGGAAAAGGGCGTCATCAAGTTCACCGACCTGCCGCAGGCCGCGGGGGAGAAGTACCTGCACCGGCAGGTGGCGCGCCGGCACCTGCAGTCGAGTTTGATCGTCCAAGAAGACGACATTCTGTAGTTCCTTGCGGCGGCGCATGATCCCGATGGCCGGAGCGTGGCGTCAGCTCGCCTGTGGGCTGGGGTTGGCCCTCGTGCTGGCTGTCCAGGTAGCGCAGGGCGCCGACGGCAGCCCAGACGCATCGCTATCCCCGCCGCTGATCGAGGTCGTGTCCTTCGGCGTGGCCCCGGTAGCCGGCATCGATGCGCAAAACGGGCTGAGCCCAAAGCCCGGCGACATCGTCTATCACCGCGGCGAAACCCGCTTCCCAGAAGACGACCGAATCGCGGCAGAGACCAGGGTCCGTGTTGGGGAGACCTGGTCCACGTTGCTCGATCGGCTGGGCATTTCCCAATCCGTGGCCTTGGCGAAGCAGATCGAGCTCCTGCCCTCTCTTGCGCCCGGCAAATACCTGAGGGCCTATTCGGNNTGACGGATCGGATCCGTTCGGATGCCTCGAAGGCATCGCTCTTTACGGCCACGGATGCCGTCGGCCTGCCCGACGCGCTCGTGCTGCAGCTCGCGGAAATCTTCGCCGGGGAGGTGGATTTTCATCGGGAATTGCACCATGGCTACCGATGCACCTTGGTGTACGAGGTGCTCTACCGGGATGGCCACATCGACCGCCCCGGCCGGATCCTCGCCGCGGAATTCGTCATCCGCAACCGCACCCTGCAGGCGTATTTCTTTTCCGGAGGGCTTGGGAGNNGAGTTCTCACGCCTGACCTCGGAGTACACCCTGGCCCGCTTTCACCCCATCCTGGGTATCTGGCGGGCCCACAGGGGGACGGACTACGCCGCCCCGGTGGGCACCCCCGTTCTGGCAACCTCGGACGGAGTCGTCGAGTTCGCTGGCGACCGCGGGGAGCTGGGCAACCTCGTGGTGCTAAGGCATTTCGACCGGTATCAGACCTACTACGGGCACCTGGAGGGTTTTGCGTCTGGCATTTCCGCAGGGGTCGCCGTAGAGCAGGGCCAGGTCGTCGGTTTTGTGGGGGTAACCGGCCTGACCACAGGTCCCCACCTGCATTACGAGTACCGGGTCCGGGTCGGCAGCGACGACTGGGCGAGCGTCCCGGAGCCAGACGTGCGCGAAGCCCCACCGGTCAACTCCCCCGAATTCTTCAGGGCCGTAGGCGACTACCGCGAAAAGCTCTCGGTGGCGGCCAGGGCCCACGTTGTGACTTTGGACTGATTTCCGGCGTGCGGAACCGCACAACCGGTACCAAGGTACCGGTACCAAAAGCCCTTCTTTTCGGGGTTGCCGGCAATCAAAATATCAACCGTGTGAAGAGGGCGTCGAACGCCCGCGAGCCTACAAACTAGACATCCCTCAAGGAGGGGAGACAAATGGCTGCTACAGGCAAAGTTCTCGGTACGGTGACCTCGATCGTCGGTGAAGTGAAGGCGATCGCTGCGGATGGCACGGTACGCATTCTCCAGGTCGGCGACAAAGTGCACGCCGATGAAACGATCAACACGGGCACGCTCGGTTCGCTCGTCATCACGATGGCNNGGCGCGGATGTCGCCGCGTTGCAGGCTGCGATTGCGGCTGGACAGGATCCTTCGCAGGTCGCGCAGGCGACGGCGGCGGGTGGCGCGCCGGCGGCTGGCGGTGCGCCGGATGGCGGCGGTGGCACGCCTGTCATTCTTGAACAGACGAACAGCGCAGGCGTCGTCACGGCTGGATTTTCGACGGAAGGCGCGGGAATTGGATTCCCGTCGCCGGAGTTCGAACTGCAGGCCCCGGTTATTCCGGAACCGACCGTTTCTGTTTCGGTCGACGTTTCCGTGCAGCCGGGTCCGGGGAGCGAGCCAGGGACGGATCCCGGCATTATCGTGTCGGGTCAGGCAGCAAGCCTGATCGAAGGCACGAACGTCGCCGAGAACAAGATCGTGACGTTCGTCATCAGCCTGAGCGAAGCCTATTCAGAGCCCGTCACGGTGACCTATACCGTGTTGCCCGGAACGGCCACGACGCCGGCTGACTATTCGGACGCGCATGGTGCGCTGACCGGAACCGTGACCATCCCGGCGGGTGCAACGGAATTCTTCGTGACGGTGGATGTTGTACAGGACTCGCTCATCGAAGCCAACGAGACCTTCCGCATCGTGTTGAGTGATCCGGTGAATGCGACCATCAACCCGGATGCGAGCGCCGTCGTCGTCACGATTGTCGATGACGACCTGGCCATCGTGGATCTGAGCGCCACGCCGCTGGACATCACCGAGGCTGGCGCGGCGGTATCCTTTACGGTGAAATTGACGGGCGCCGTGCTCGACGTGGATACCGTCGTCAGTCTGAGCAACGGGCAAAGCATCACGATT
>DKBI01000192.1 GCA_002451175.1 Betaproteobacteria bacterium UBA6904 | reverse complement strand
CGCCAGTGGCACAGCATGTCGAGAATGATGCCGCCGCCGTCCTCCTTGCGGTAATTCCAGCTCGGGCGCTGCGCCACCTGCCAGTCGCCCTCGAACACCCAGTAGCCGAACTCGCCGCGCAGCGACAGTATCCGGCCGAAGAAGCCCGAGTCGCGCAGCATTTTCAGCTTCAGCAGGCCGGGCAGCCACAGCTTGTCCTGCACGACGCCGTGCTTGATGCCGGCTTTTTTCGCCGCGCGGTACAGGTCCAGCGCCTCGGCCAGCCCGGTTGCCACGGGCTTTTCGCAATAGATGTCCTTGCCGGCGGCGATGGCCTGCTTCAGCACGGTCGGGCGCAGCTGGGTCGAGGCGGCGTCGAAGAACAGCCTGTCCTCCTTGTTCGCCAGCGCCGCGTCGAGGTCGGTGCTCCAGCGCGTAAAGCCGTGCGCTTTTGCAAGGCGCGCCAGCTTGTCCTGGTTGCGCCCGACGAGGATGGGATCGGGCATGACGCGCGTGCCGTCCGCCAGCGCCACCCCGCCCTGGTCGCGTATGGCGCAGATCGAGCGCACCAGGTGCTGGTTGGTGCCCATGCGCCCGGTGACGCCGTTCATGATGATGCCCAGTCGTGTTTCGGCCATTACTTCACTCCCTTATGCGGTCTCGATACCCGCGCTTTTCTCGTGTTCGCTGCCGGCATGATGATTCCAGGTCTGGATTCGGTCATGTTGTGCTTGCTTCAATCCGGAAGGAGCATCGCGCGCATGCCACCCCAGTCCGGTTCTGCGGCCACCGCGTAGCCGGCGCACGCGAGCGAACCGACGTCGAGCCGGCCGCCGCGCAGGCGGACGCGCACCGCGCCGTGGCTGCGCTCGTACAGATCGGGGTGCGCCGCCAGAAACGCCGCCTGCTCGGCCTCGCCCAGGCCCGCCATGCCGTTGACATAGTGGTGGCCGTTGCGCTCGACGTGGCCGATGCCGAGCAGGTTCACCAGCGCGAGGTCCTGCTGCACCGCGACCCCGGCCTGCTGCGTCAGATCCTCGGCCGACATGAAGTAGCGCCCGGTCTGCTCCGCCGCGTTCCATTTGGCGCAACGCGCGGCGTTGATCATCGACTTGTACAGGCCTTTGCAGGTCTTGCTCGACACGCCCGAGTAGCCGAGGGCGCGCGCGCGCGGGAACGCGTCCAAGTCGGCGTCGGACTCGTCGATGACTACCGGCTTGTCGCGCGACAATGCGGCGACGTCCTTTGCCAGGGCGTACTTACGATTGATCGGCTGCTCGATGAACAGGACGCTCGCCGCGAGGCGGCGCAGGCGCGGCTCGGTCCGCATGCGCGACCACAACTCGGCCGCGCCTTCGATACTGTCGTACTGCTCGTTTCCGTCGAGCGACGCGAAGTAGGCTTCCGGGATGCGGTCGAGCACCGCGGCGATGGCGGCGAGGCGCTCGATGTCCTCGGCCACCTTGCCGCCCACCTTGAGCTTGAAATAGCGCTGCCCGTAGGTNNCGCGTCGGCGGCGGCGAGCGCGTCCACCAGCCCGACGGTATGGCGCGCGGCGATGGACGCGGCCGGTGCGAGCGCGCCGAGGAACGCATCCATGTCGAATCCGGCGAACTCGGGCAGCAACGCGGCCGGGTCTATGCCGGGCAGGTTCGCCCTGACCGCGTCATAGAAGGACACGCCGAGCAGGCGGCACAGCGCATCGAGCACTGCCCGGTCGATGAGCGCCGGGCCGTAGCTCGCCACCAGGGGGTTCAGGCCGCGCCCCGCCCCCGCCGCGATCTGGGCGCGGTAATGCGCGGCGAAATGGCCGAACGCGCTGCGCCGCGCGCTGTCGCCGAGGTAGGCGTCGCGCGCGAGTCGCAGCGCGAGGCGCAGCTGCTGGTAGTTGTCTTCGTTGGAAAGCGCCAGATCCTTGTCGAACCACTTTGGGGCCAGCAGTTCCGCGGCGATGCCCCAGCCGCTGCGCCCGTCCTCGAGCTCGACGCGCACGCGCGCGAACGCCTGCGGCGACTCGGTCAGCGTCACCACGCCGAAGCGAAACGGCATGCGCAGTCTCACGTCGCGCTCGCATAGCGCCACCTCGGCCACGCGAACCAGCGCGGGCTTCATTCCATTCCCAGGAGCTTGTAGATGCGGCGCGTGTAGTCGCCGAAATCCTTGTCGGTCTTAATCTCGAGCGTGCGCGGGTGGCGCAGTTCGATGGTGAAATTGTCGGCCATGCGCGCCGGCCCGGCGGTGAGCACGACCACGCGCGAGCCGAGGAACACGGCTTCGGAAATGCCGTGGGTGACGAACACGATGGTCTTCTGGCTTTCCTTCCAGATGCGCAGCAGCTCGAGGTTCATCTTTTCGCGCGTCAGCGCGTCGAGGGCGCCGAACGGCTCGTCCATTAGGATCAGCTTCGGGTCGTGCACGAGCGCGCGCGCGATGGCCGCGCGCTGCTGCATACCGCCGGAGAGTTCGTAGGGATACTTGTGCTCGAAGCCTTTCAGCCCGACCAGCTCGAGCAGCTGCATCGCGCGCTCGCGGCTCGCCGCCGTCGGCAGGCCGAGAATTTCCGCCGGCAGCAGCACGTTTTCGAGGATGCGCCGCCACTTCAGCAGCAGCGGCTGCTGGAACACCATGCCGACGTCGCGCGCCGGGTCGAACGGATGCGTAGCCGATCCGATCCTGACCTCGCCGCCGTCATGGCCGTGCAGGCCGGCGAGGATTTTCAGCAGCGTCGTCTTGCCGCAGCCCGAAGGCCCGACCAGCGCCACCAGCTCCCCCGCCATGACATCGAAGCTCGCGTCGGATATCGCCAGGTATTCCGCGTCGCGCCGCCGATAGACCTTGCGCACGCCGGACAGATGAATGAACGCCTCAGCCATCTGCGGAAATCTCCTTCAATCGCTGCGCGCCGGGCTGTTTCGCTTGACAGCGCCGGGGCGGGTTCCTATTATTAACCAGTTGGTTACATTAGACACGATGTCCGATGCCCGGTCAAGAAACGCGCACCTCCGAGAGCAGCTTCGGCGCCAGGCTGGCGAGCGGCGCCGCCTATTATCTCCCGAGCGCGCTGGTGATCCTCGCCATGTTCCTGCTGTGGCAGTTGGCCGTCGAGCTGCTGCACGTGAAGGAATACATATTGCCATCGCCGCTGTCGGCGCTCAAGACGCTCGGCAAGGCGAATTACCAATGGTCGGTCAACTTCCTCGCCACGCTGTACGCGGTGCTCGGCGCGTTCGTGCTGTCGGCGGTCCTCGGGGTCACGCTAGCCATCGTCATCGTCTGGAATGACATGCTGATGCGCACCATCATGCCGATCCTGGTGCTGTTCAACACGCTGCCGAAGGTGGCGCTGGCGCCGCTGTTCGTGATCTGGCTCGGCTACGGCGTCTGGCCCAATATCGTGATCGGCACCACCATCGCTTTTTTCCCGATGGTGGTGAACACCGCGGTGGGCCTTGCGGCGGCGGAACCCGAGATGCTGGAACTCGTGCGCGCGCTGCAGGCGAGCCGCTGGCAGGTTTTCCTCAAGATCCGCTTTCCGAACGCGCTGCCTTACATTTTTACCGGCCTCAAGCTCAACGCCACCATGTCGGTGATCGGCGCCATCGTGGGCGAGTTCGTCGCCTCCGAACGCGGCCTGGGCTCGCTGATCATCACCGGCGGGGTGACCATGGAGACGCCGATGATCTTCGCCTCGCTGATGCTGATCTCGGCGCTGGGGCTGGCGCTGTACGGCGTCGTGGTCGCGGTAGAACAGGTAGTCGCGCCCTGGGCGTTTCGCGAGGAGCCGAACAAGTGACGCGCGCGGGCCGCCGCCGCGGCCCCGCGGTTTTCCCCATTTAACCGACCAAAGGAGGTCAACATGCGCTTCAAAGCCGTCCTGTTCGCACTTGCCGCGTTTTCCCTCGCCGCCCCGGCGGCGGCCGCCGACAAGGCCACCCTGCAGCTCAACTGGTTTCACCTGGCCGACCATGCGCCGATCTATATGGCACTGAAAAAAGGCTACTACGCGGAGGAAGGCATCGACCTCACCGTGGTGCGCGGCGCCGGCTCGGCCGACAGCGCCAAGAAGGTCGACCTGGGCCAGGCCGAGTTCGGCATTTCCGACGCGCCGACCGTGGTCACGGCGATCAGCAAGGGCGGCAATCTGAAGATCGTCGCGGTGGTGTTCGACAAGGCCGGCAATAACGTGTTCTTCAAGAAGAGCGCCAATATCAAAGAGCCGAAAGACCTGCTCGGCAAGAAGGTCGCCGCGCCGCCGGCCGACTCGCACCGCGTGCTCTGGCCGGCCTTTGCCAAAGTCAACAATCTCGACGAGAGCAAGGTGACCATGGTCAACGTCAAACCCGAGGGCAAGCAGGCTATCGTCGCGGCGAACGAGGTCGACGCGTCGTTCGACCTGTACACCAGCTATGCGATCTGGGAGAAGGTGCTTGGCAAAGGCCAGGTCGGCAACCTGCTGTGGGCGGACTGGGGGCTGCCGATCTACGGCCACACCTACTTCGTGAACACCGACCTGATCAAGAAGAATCCCAAGCTGATCGAGCGCTTCCTGCGCGCCACGCACAAGGGCTGGCGGGACGCTCATGCCGATCCGGCCGCCGCCATGGACGCGATGACGTCGGCGGTACCGGGGCTGGACCGCGAAGCGCTGCTCGCCACCATGCCTCAAATAATGGACCTGTGCATCACCGAGCGCTCTAGAAAATACGGCATCGGTTGGATCGAGCCCGAGATCATGCAGAAGACCATAGACATCACTTACGCCGGCGGAAAGATGGACCGCGTGGTGAAGCTCGACGAGGCGTTCACCAACGCCTACAGCAGCAAGATTAAACTGGAAAAATAGCGGACCCAGTCGGAGACGTGCGCCGCCGCAGCGCCGGAATTCGATTTACGGCGCGCCTCTCCGCGTTCCGCCGCGCCCGCATACGCTCTTCCAGGAATGCCACGCGCACGTTATGTCGACAGGTACCCCAGCACCAGGTCGGTCATGTGCGCGAGGCGCTGCTTGAGCATCCGGGGCTGCATCAGGTCGCGCCCGAAGATCGTCGACAGGGTATGGTTGTTGGATAGATAGAAATAGCCCAGCGCGGCGATCGAGATGTACAGCTGCACCGCATCGACGCCGCTGCGAAACTCGCCTGCGCGCCGGCCGCGCTGCAGCAGGCTCTCCAGCAGCGCCACCAGCGGCGAATGCAGGGCGAGGATCTTTTTCGACTTCTTGAGCAGGCGCGCGCGGTGCAGGTTCTCGCTGTTGAGCAGGGTGATGAACTCCGGNNAGGAACAGCGCCTCCTTGTTGCCGAAGTAGTAGTAGATCATGCGCTTGTTGGAGTCGGCGCGCGCGGTGATCTGGTCCACGCGCGCCCCGCCCAGGCCGCGGCGGGCGAATTCGACGCGCGCGGCGGCGAGGATGCGCGCGCGCGTGCGCTCGGGGTCGCGCCGCACCGGCTCCGGTGCCCTGGCGGTTTTCGCTTTTTTCGGCTTTGCCGGGATTTTTCTGACCATGATGAAATTTTTATCCAAACGGTTAATAATTGCAATGTCGCAATTTCCGATCAGGAACGAACATGGCAGCCCCGCGCATCAAGACCACCGTCGTAGGCTCCTATCCGATACCCGACTGGCTCGCCGCGAGCCCCACCGAACAGGCGCTGGCCGACGCCATGCGCGTGGTGCTGGCGACGCAGGAGCACGCCGGCATCGACCTGGTCTGCGACGGGGAGCTCTACCGCTTCGACGTCAATCACCCCGAGACCAACGGCATGATCGAGTATTTCGTGCGCCCGATGGCGGGGGTGCGGCGCGAGATCGGCTTCGAGGAGCTGATCGAGTACCGCAAGGCGGGCGGCATGCTGTTTCGCGCGCGCCCGCCCGGCGTGGTGGACGGCGCGCTGGGCAGCGGCACCCTGGACCTGCCTTCGGCCTGCGCACGCGCCAGGTCCCTGGCGAGCCGGCCGCTCAAGTTCACCGTAACCGGCCCGCACATGCTCGCCAAGACCCTGCTCAACAAGCACTACAGGGACACGCCCGAGCTCGCGCACGCCATCGCCGACGTGCTCGCCGAGCAGGTGCGCCACGTCGATGCCGAGGTGGTGCAGCTGGACGAGGCCAACCTCCCTGGACATCCGGACGAATGGCAGTGGGCGGCGAGCGCCATCAACCGCGTGCTCGACGCGGTGAAGGGCACGCCCGCGGTGCACCTGTGCTTCGGCAACTACGGCGGCCAGTCCATACAGAAAGGCAACTGGGCCAAGCTCATGGACTACCTGAACGCGTTGCACGTCGACCACGTGGTGATGGAATGCGCGCACCGGCCGCCCGAGGAACTGGCCGTGTTCCGCGACCTGCGGCCGGAGATCGGCCTGGGACTGGGCGTGGTCGACGTCAAGCGCACCGAGGTCGAGTCGGCCGAGGAAATCGCGCGCGCGATCGAGCGCGCCGAGAAGACGCTGGGCGCCGGGCGGGTGAAGTACATACACCCGGACTGCGGCCTGTGGATGCTCAAGCGCAACATGGCCGACGGCAAGATCCGCGCCCTGGTGCGCGGGCGCGATCTGTTCGAGGGTCGGGGCTAGAACGCGCGGCTAGTTGACGCGCGCGTCGCGCACCACCATCAGGTGCTCGAGCAGCAGCACCAGGCCGTACAGCGTCACGCCTATCATGGTGATCAGGATCACCGCCATGAACATCGCGGCGGTGTCCAGGGTCACCTGCACCTGCAGCATCAGGTAGCCCAGCCCCTTTTCCGAGCCGAGGAACTCGCCGACGATGGCGCCTGCGACGGCCAGCACCGCTGCCACTTTCATGCCGGAGAAAATATAAGGCAGCGCGCCGGGCAGCTGGATCTTGCTGAACACCTGCCATTTCGAGCCGCTCAGGCTGCGCACCAGATCGAGCAGCTCGGGCTCGACCTCGCGCAGGCCCCGCGCCGTGGTCAGCACGATGGGAAACACGCCGATGGAAAACGCGATCAGCATGTTCGGAAACATGCCGTAGGAAAACCAGACGATGATCAGCGGCCCCAGGGCGACCTTGGGAATCATGTTCAGGCTCACCAGCACCGGCATCATCGCGTCCTCCCAGATGCGCGACCAGGAGAAGGACAATGCCAGCCCGACGCCGACCGCCACCGCGAGCACGTAGCCGCCGAAAATCTCCACGCAGGTGACCAACACATTGTCCCACCAGCGGTAAGTGCCGCTGAACAGCGCCGCCAGCGTCGCCTGCGGCGAGGGCATGACGAACTTGGGCACTTCGCCGATCTTGACGAACAGATACCACGCCAGGATCAGCAGGGCGTGGGACAGGATGGCGAAAACGTAGCGGCGCGCGGTGTCGTTCATGGTTGTGCTCGGCTAAATTTGGTTTCAGGTGAAACGCGGTCCATGGGCGTGATCATACGGCACGGATGCGCAGTCCGCCGCGGCGGCCCGTGCCGCAGCGCGTGCGCGCCGCCTCATTCCAGCCAGCGCTCCAGATTCGCCCTGACGAAGGCGCTGTCGTCGAATTCCGGGTAGCTCGCGAAGACGCGGCTGATTTCCTCGGCCTGGCCGGCGGACAGGCCTTCTGCCGGATCCAGGCACCAGATGCCTTGCAGCAGACCCTGGCGGCGCAGCACTTCGTGGCAGCCGGCGATGCAGCCGTGGAAATCGTGCGCCACGTCGAAAAACGCCGCGTTGCAGTCGGTGACTTTGGAATCCAGCGCCAGCAGCTCGGGTGGAATCGCGCCGGCCGCGACCGCCGCCTGGATGCGCGCGAGCAGCTCCACCGCGGTCTTGGTCCATACGCTCCAGTGGCCCAGCAGGCCGCCCTTGATGCGCAGGCTCAGCTCCGCGCCGTCGCGCTTGAACGCGAAGGGCGTGACCAGGTCCAGCACGATGTGATCGTCGTTGCCGGTGTACAGGGTGATGCGCTCTTCGGCGCGCGCCTCGACCACGCCGCGCATGACGTCGAGCGTGCGATAGCGGTTGAACGGCGCCATCTTGATGGCAACGACGTTGTCCATCTCGGCCAGGCGGCGCCAGAACGAGGCCGGCAGATGCAGCCCGCCCACCGCCGGCTGCAGGTAGAAGCCCACCACCGGAATTTCCGCGGCGATGGCCGCGCAGTGCGCGATGAGCTCGTCCTCGGAGGCGCTTTTCATGGCGGCGAGCGACAGCAGGCCCGCGTGATAACCCAGGCCGCGCGCGATCGCGGCCTCGCGCCGCGCCTGCTCAGTCTGGCCGGCCAGCCCGGCGATCATCACCAGCGGCCGCCGGGTCCACGACCGGGCCGTGTCCATGGCGAGCTGCAGCACCGGCTCATAGAGCCCGCGTTCGCGTATGGCGAACTGCGTCGAATGCACGCCCACGGCGAGCCCGCCGGCGCCGGCGTCGAGGTAATAGCGCGCCAGCGCGCGCTGGCGGCGTGCATCGAGCCTGCGCCCGGCGTCCAGCGCCAGCAGATGCGCCGGGATCACCGCCCCGCGCCGCAGCACGGCCAGCACTTCGGGCGGCCAATCGGCCCAAAGCAAACCCATCGCCGACGTCCTCAATTAACCGATTGGTTACTTTTGCATACATACTGAAAATCTGTCAATAGCGCGGCGGCGGAATACTTCGTTGACAGCAAAATTTCGCCTCGGTACCATCGCTGTTCGCGTGCGCATACACCAATTACAGTCGTCCGCATACCCACCGAGGAGAACCCCATGACCACACCCCGCTTCCACCAACTTGCAGCGGCGGCAGCAGCCGCGACGGCGCTCGCCCTCAGCGGCCCCGCTGTGGCGCAAAAGACCGAGAAAGTCGATTTCATCCTCAACTGGGTGGCAGGCGGCGACCATGCGCCCTATTACTACGCGAAGAAAATGGGCTGGTATTCCCAGGCCGGCATCGACCTCAATATCGAACAGGGCAAGGGCTCGGCGCTCGCGATCCAGAAAGTCGGCGCCGGCGCCAATCCGATCGGCCTGGCCGACATGGCCAACGCCCTGACGCTGCGCGGCAAGGGCGCCGAAGTCGTGGGCGTGTACAACGTCTATGCCAACTCGCCGCAGGGCCTGTACTGGCTGAAGAGCTCGGGCATCAAGTCGGTGAAGGACTTGCCCGGCAAGAAGATCGGCAACCCGCCCGGCGACGGCGCGCGCACCATGTGGCCGGCGCTGGCCAAGGCCAACGGCATCGACCCGACGTCCGTGACCTGGGTGAACATCGACGCCAACTCCAAGCTTGCCGCGCTCAAGGCCAAATCGGTCGACGCGGTCACTTCGTTCTACAACCTGCATCACGTGTTCAAGCGCGAACTGGGCGACGACATGGGCTTTCTCGCCTGGCGCGACGCCGGCCTGAACCCCTACGGCAACTCGATCATCGTCAACGCCAAATACCTGCAGGGGAACAAGGACACCGTGGCGGGCTTCGTCAAAGTCACGCAGAAAGCTTTCGCCGCCTGCGTCGCCGATCCCAAGCCCTGCGTGCAGGCGCTGGTCGACGCCAACGGCGCGCTCAAGTACGACAACGAAATGACCAACTGGCAGCTGGTGGAAGTGCTGATGAGCGACAAGACCTCCAAAACCGTGGCGCTGGGCTGGCACGACGATGCGCGCATGGCTGCCGACTACGATCTGGTGAAAACCTATATCGGCCTGGACAAGCCCTTCGACGTGAAAGCGGCCTACAGCAACGAATTCCTGGACAAGTCGATCAAGATGACCAAGTAAGGCGCAGCCTTACCGTCCGCCCCGCGCCTGCGGGGAACGGCAGATCCGCCGTTATCCGAGTTCCGGACCCGCCACCAGCATCACGGTGGCGGGATCGCCGGGCGCGCGCGCCGCGCCGCGCACCATGCGCGTGAACGGGCGCTGCACCGCGAAACCCTGCTGCTGCGCCCAATCGCGCAATCCAGTCTGCCGGTCGAGAATATCCAGGTATAGCGGTGCCGCGGTGTCGCGCAAAGCCCGGGTCAGCAGGGCCTGCGCGAGCTGCGCATCGGCCGCGACCAGCGGCCCGAGCTGGCGCGCCTCGCGCCCGTCGCGTCCAAGCAGATAGCCGCACAGTTCGCCGCCGCGCTCGGCAACCAGCGCCGCTTCGGGCAGGCGCTGCGCCAGTGCGCGCAGCAGCGCTTCGCGGCTGGCGCCGAAGGCCGGGGCGTCCAGCGCGAGCAGGCGCGGCCAGTCGGAGTCCTTCAGGCGCCGGATGCGCGAATCGGGCGGTTCCTGGGGCCGGGTCGCCGCGGGCTTGGCGCTCAGCGCATAACGCTGAAAGCCCCAGCAGTCCGCGAACCCTTCTTGCACGTAGACCGTGTGTCCCGCAGCGGTTGCGTCGAGCAGCGCGGTCAGCCTTCGGTCCTGCAGGTGCGCGAGCGCCCGGCGCAGCAGGCGCGAGGCATAACCTTTGCGTCGGTGCTCGGGCAAGACCAGCACCATGCTGATCCAGGCGAACTCGGTTTCGTAAGGCAGGACGACCGTGCTGGCGAGCAGCGTCTGGTCGGGTGCGGACAGGCCGAAGCCCTGGCCCAGGCGCAGCATCAAGCGCCAGTCCGCCTCGTTCTGATTCCAGTTCGCCGCGCGCGACAAGGCCATCGCGCCCGCCAGATGCTCCGGGCCGAGAGCATGCTCGCGCACCGCCTGCTCAGCGTTCATATGCATGCGCAGGCCGCTCCGCCGAGGGGATACTCCTCGACGCCGGCCTCTTAATATTTGCCGTCACGGGTGTCGAAATGCGTGTCCTTGCCCAGGGACGCACCGCCGCGCGCGATCCAGTCGGCCTGCCAGGCGATCATGGTGTCCAGGGACACGCTCGGCCGGCCGAACAGGCGATGCGCTTCGCTGCTGTCGACCAGCCAGGCGGTCGCGGCCTCCTTGCCGGTGAACACCGGCTCGCGCTTGAAATGCCGCCCGAAGGCCTCGGCCAGCGCGCGCACGCTGACCGTTTCGGCGCCGCTGAGATTGAGCGCGCTCGCCGGCGAGGTGCAGGCCCCGAGCGCGCGCAGCGCCATGCTGTTGGCGTCGCCCTGCCAGATGACGTTGACATGGCCCATGGTCAGATCCAGCGGCGTTCCNNTAGTCGAACATGCGTTCGCGGCCCAGGCAGGACCATGCATAGTCGCCCGGCGGCGGCAGGGTGGGCGTCGCCTCGGTGGCGCCGCCCGAATCGACGTCGACGTAGGGATACACGCAGGCGGTGGAGAAAGCGACGATGCGCGATGCGCGGAACACCTCGGCCACCTGCGCCGGCACCATCACGTTCATCGCCCAGGTGAGGTCCTCGCGGCCGCTGGAGCCGAACTTGCGTCCGGCCATGAACACCACGTTTTCCACGCGCGGCAGGCGCTCGATCGCATCGCGCTCGAGCAGGTCGCAGGCGATGCATTCCACGCCGTGGGATTCCAGCTGCGCGCGCAGTCCGGGCTCGGTGAAGCGCGCCACGCCGATCACGCGCTTCGCCGGCGCGGCGCGGCGCGCGAGCCGCGCAAGGGTCGGCCCCATCTTGCCGCCGACGCCGAGCACGAGGATGCCCCCGGAAAGCCGCTCGAGCTCGGCGACGAGCCCGGGCGTGGGCGTGGTCATGACGTCCTCGAGGTGCGCGACGTCGGTGAAGCGTTCGGGGTATTTCACGGTCGTCCGGTCCTGATCGAATGCGGTGCGCCAATATTAACCAGCCGGTTAATTCGGCGCAATATCGTCAGGGCCGGGGATGCTCGCCGACTTTGACGATCTTCAGGGTGTTGGTGCCGCCGGCCTTGCCGATGGGCTCGCCTATGGTGAGCACGATCAGGTCGCCCTCTTTTACCAGCCCGGCGCGCAGCAGCACGTTTTCCGACTCGGCGAGCAGCTCTTCGCGATCGGTGCCCGTGTAATTCACGATCAGCGGATAGGTGTCGCGCAACAGCGAGCAGCGGTAGCGCGTCGGGGTGCGCGTGGTCAGGGCATAGATCGGCACGCCGCAGTTCAGTCGCGACATCCACAGCGCGGTCGAGCCCGATTCGGTGAGCGCGGCGATGGCCTTGACCTTGAGGTGAAAGGCGGTGAACAGCGCGCCCATCGCGATCGACTGGTCCACNNGCCATGCGGATCATGCGCTTTTGCAGCGCGGGCACGGCGGCATCGCCGACTTCGACCGCGAGGTCGCCCCGCGCCACCATGATGCCGTCGCAGGCGGACATGATGTCCTCCAGCGCGCCGGGCTCGACCGCCTCGGCGCGCTCGATCTTGGCGATCAGGAAAGCCTCGCCGCCCGCGGCGCGCAGCAGCTGGCGCGCCATGTACATGTCGGCGCTCGATTTCGG